>JACQYS010000016.1 GCA_016208105.1 Desulfovibrio sp. | reverse complement strand
CTCGGGATTTGGGGATCAAATCGCAGCTGATCCACATGGCGTTCTGTCGTTCGGCTTGTCGACCAAGACCCATTGGCATCCTCCTTCTCGTGGAAGGATGGTCGGATGTTTCGTGGAGAAAATCAACACGCTGTTAAGCCACATCCTTCGTTTACTCTACCATCCCATCGTCTTGGTGGCTTTGCGCTTCAAGAAGGCGGTCATTTTCCTGGCCGTGATCGTTATGGCCGTATCCGTGTGGCCCCTCATGCGTCTGGGATCGGAGTTCATGCCGCCCTTGTACGAGGGCACGCTCTTCTACATGCCGGTGACCATGCCGGGCATAGCCATCTCCGAGGCCGCCAGACTCCTTAAGATGCAGGACTCCATCATCGCCGCCGTGCCCGAGGTGGCCCAGGTGTTCGGCAAATCCGGAAGGGCCGGGACGGCCACGGACCCCGCGCCCATTGAAATGTTCGAGACGGTCATCAATCTAAAACCCGAGTCCCAGTGGCGTCCGGGCATGACCGTGGAGAAGCTCAAGCAGGAGTTGAACACCAGGCTCAACATCCCGGGAGTGGTCAACGCCTTCACCATGCCCATCAAAGCCAGGGTGGATATGCTCTCCACTGGCATCCGCACCCCGGTGGGCATAAAAATCCTAGGGCCAGACCTAGCCGTGATCGAGGGGATCGGCACCCAGCTTGAAAGCGTGGTCAAAACCGTACCCCATACCCTCTCCGTGTTCGCGGACAAGGTGAACACCGGCTATTACCTAGACATTAGGGTGAAGCGCCAGGCTATCGCGCGCTACGGGCTCTCAGTGGCCGAAGTGGAAGACATCATCGAATCAGCCATTGGCGGCCGCAATCTCACCACCACAATCGAAGGCCGGGAGCGCTATCCCGTGAATGTGCGCTACCCCCGGGAATTGCGCCAGGACGTGGACCAGATCAAGGCCATGCTGGTCCCGGTCGGAGGGCCTGGCGAGGAAGCCAAACCCAAAATGGGTTCTACTACGCCTGGGCCGCGCAGGCTCTTACAGATCCCTCTTGGAGAATTGGCGGACATCAAGGTGACCAATGGCCCCTCAATGATAAAAAGCGAAGGCGGGCTGCCCACGGCCTATGTGTACATAGATTTCTCGAATATCGATGTGGGTAGTTACGTGAACAGCGTCAAGAAAACCGTAGAGGCCGCCGTCCAGCTTCCGGCAGGCTACCGCCTGGTGTGGAGCGGCGAGTATGAGAATCTGGTCAGCACCCACGAACGGCTGCAGATGGTCATCCCCCTGACCCTCTTCATCATCTTCATGTTGCTCTACTTCAATACAAAATCCCTCCCTGCCACCTGCATCGTGCTGCTGGCCGTGCCTTTCTCTTTGGTGGGGTCCTTCTGGTTGCTGTATTTCTTGGGCTACAACCTAAGCATCGCGGTGTGGGTGGGCATCATCGCCCTGGCAGGCCTCGACGCGGAAACAGGCGTGGTTATGCTTTTGTACCTGCAACTAGCCCACAAGGAGTGGCAGGACAAAGGGCTCCTCAAGACCCGTGCGGATTTAAACGATGCAGTGATGCACGGAGCTGTGAAGAGGATACGTCCCAAGGTCATGACTGTGGCCGTGATCCTGGCCGGCCTATTGCCGGTAATGTTCTCGACCGGTGCGGGCTCGGACGTGATGAAGCGCATCGCCGCGCCCATGATTGGCGGCGTGGTGACGTCCACGATACTGGAGCTGATCCTGTATCCAGCGATCTTTGCGCTGTGGAAAGGGAGGGAGTTGCGCCAAACATTGGCGAAACAGCTGGACTAGAGCGGCGATGTTTTATGAATCGTAGTTGAAGAATAGTTTCGCAGGTCGAGTTCTCCCTCGCTGGGCTCGATCTGCGAAACTCATGCTCCTCAAATCCTATTCCTGCCCGCGAGTCAGCAGAAACTTAAAATGTCGGCCAAGCTTGTGGCCGACGCCAACCGCGCCTTTTCCCACGTAGAGTACCCATGCCCAAGCTTGATCATAGCCGCTGCTTGTACTCGACCACAACCCGATGTCCTCTGTTTGGTCAGGGTATTGGGTGCTGACGCGACCATGATCCGGGCCGATTCCCATAAAGGGATGTCCTTGCGGCAGAGCAGGCCATGCCCGGGATATATCCACCAAGGATTCCAGTTCCCATATGGAGGGCAAACGCCACGGAACGCCCATATTTCTTGTCGCCTCCAGGGCTTCGCCCCAACTTGTGTCGCCTTTTTCCGGGAAGGCATACTTAAGCCACACCAATCCGCTCAAGCAATCGTAGATCTCCTGTCCTGATTCCTGGAACCTGGGTTGAGGGCTCGGCTTCAATCGCAGACCCTCTTTTAACTTTTCTTGCAGAAGCCAGGATTCGCCGGACACGGGCCAAACCAAGTGTTCCGCGTCGCGCGGTCCTGAGAACATCCTTCCTCCCTCAAGGTGTACTCGCCAGACGTGGCCGTGGGACACGGCTGACACTGATTCCGTCCAATACCAATGTTGGAATACGTCCACAAAAGGATGTCCCGGTGGCAGAGCAGGGCGGGAGTGAGCCAAGCTTAACAGGGAAAGCATTTCACGGCGTAGCGGCAACCGCCAGTCGCTACGGCCTAGCAAAACGTCGTGATTACAACGACGGACAAAGGCCAAGGCGTCAGAATGGGACATTGGCCACCCGGCCAGATTAGCGTTTTGCGGCCAGAAGAGCCCAGTCAGACGGTCATGGACCAGTGCTTCAGCCAAGAGTTCAAAGCGTGGCGTGGGCCAGATACGACCTGGGTGATATTCGGCATCCTGGCCTGATCCGGGACAGGGAACATTCCTTCCCAAAATATCAAAGCATTTGTCCTGACCGGACCATGGGTAGCGTACGTCCATAATTTCCCTGTTCCAGGCCGATGCCATTGGGGCTAGGTTTTAAAAAAATTGAATGGGAATGCGAGAATTTCGATTTTCAAAAATTCAAATCGCCAGATTATTGTATAATTTCAGGTTTTCTCCACGGATTACATGCTTATTGTATATCAAAAATATTATCTTGGTGCTTGTCAAGCCGTAAGTGCGGTAAACGGCCGAATCCCCTCCGCATGTGATTTCTTGACAGGGCATCGACTTTACGCCGGTGGTAGGACTTCCCTTGAGTACAAGGCTTCGCACACTACATCACCACAGGTACGGAGGAAGTCTTTATCTTTGGTCCCGCCAGATGCAACCTTCCCCCTGTTTCACAACCCGTGACTGGGGGATGCGGATCGTGTTCACTGCCCGCCCAATTTCCACACTCTCTGAGTTAGTTCGTGTCCACCCCGGTGCGGGACTATTCAGTCTGGTCGCTCTGTCTGAGGTGGCGGCGTTGGAGATGCTGTTTCGTGTTTCTCGGTAAGTGGGCTTTTACGAGACTTGACAGATTATGGCCGGATAGATGCCTTGACCAATCCGATCTGTTAGGAAGTGTACTTTGTACCGCTTTGGATAGGCAGCACCCGAGGGACCTCTTCGATGTGCGTCTTCTATTGGAGTAAACGGGCATTACGGAAGAAATCCGTAAAGGCTCCATTTTCATGTCCGAAGAGTTCCGAGTCCAGAAGATTTTCGGACAATGCCGCGCAGTTATCGTGTTCTGCATGCACAACTCAGCCACGGCCACACCAGCTTCGGCCTGTTTGAGAATCCCAATGATCTGCTCTTCGGTGAAACGGCTCTTCCTCATGACCACGACCCCCCTTGGTCGAAGTCACGAATTTTTAACTAGGATACCTTGTGGGGGAAAGGTCAACTGATGCCTATGTCCAAATTGCGTTTGTAATTCTTTGGATAGTGAAGAAGAGCAGTTTTAATGCTCTACACCAAGTTCCATCCGCTTATCTATTGGCAGGAGCCTCAGTACGTTGCCTTCTAGCTTGATGGCCTTGCCCCACTTCGATTGAGCAAGTTGTAAAGCCGCCTCCTTTGTTGTCGCGTCATGCGCCGTGAATGCGATCTCCTTGCCCATGTCCCGGATCATGCCGCCGTTGATCAGGTGGATGAACACCGTTCCCATGGCGTCGATTGAGCTAGTGAATCCCGTAAAGAGCCTTTTGCTTCGCGGCGTCACGTCCTCTAACTCCGCGAGCTCGTAAGCCTTGGCCACAGCCTGGAGGCCACGTTGAGCTCGACGGCTCAAGTCTTGCCCACCAACCAAGTCAAGCTGCGTTCCGATCCACTTCTCGCGCACCTCCTGCCGCCGGTCAACGGTTGAGCCTCCTAGACCGGCCTCGGGCTCAACTAGGTTCTCCTTCGAGCGTAGGATGGCAAGGGCTGTCTCGTTTCCCTGAGCGGCTTTCCAACGCAGAAAATCCGTCCAGGAGGAGTAGGGCGCATTCTTCTTCGCCTTTTCCTGCTCGGCTCTTATTCTCTTAAAAATATGGAGTCGTTGCTCAGTCTCCTTCAATCGTGCGATCTTGAGGAGGTCATACCGTTGCCGACCGAAAAACTGCCGGTTGATCTTTCCACGTTCCAAGCTCCAGACGGCCCGTAAGGTTTCCTGTTCTTTCACCTGGAGGCTGGCCAAAACCTTCATGGCCATCTTTCGAAGCTCGATGCCCTGCTGGTACTCCCGATACAAATCCCCACGCTCTGGCCCTTGGTGCAATGGCTTGCCTGTGTAGCGCACCTCCTCTGGATAGCGCTCTTTAGCCAGGCCCGGGCGGATGTAGGTTCCGAAACGCTTCATCAGCTTGGACAAGGACAACGACCGGTCCAAGCGACTGGCCTTGATGGCGAGGCCTCCGTTGCGGTCTTTGATGATCAAACCGTTGCCATGTGGCTTGATCTCCATTCCGTGTTTAGCGAAGGCGGCGTGAACCTGCTCCCAGTCGGCTGCCTGAGCCAGGTCTTTCATGAGGCGTCCTCGCCGCTCCTTGGCGTATCCCTCAAAGGATTGTTGTCCGGTATGAGCCTCCACCGTGGCCGCAATATCATTCAGCTGCGGAGCCTCCTTCTCGACTCCGCGCCCATTGTCGATAGCCAGGCCGTACCGCAACTCCAAGTCCCGGCAGACCAAGTCGCGCTTGATGAAGTCACGGTATGGCTCATGCCGGGTCAGTCGCTCCGGGTGGATCATGTTGTAGGCCACATGCAGGTGGAGGTTGTTCGTATTCTTGTGAACGCCGCAATGACGCTGGTGCTCGGAGAATCCTAGCGCCTTTGCAAATTCCTCCTCGATGGCTTTGAACATTTCCGGCTCAAGCCGAGCCTCGTCCTCATGCCGAAAGCTCACGATGAGATGGTATGTCTTTTCTCTGGTTGTCCTTTTGTTCATGGCCTGAGTGTCCACGGCTTCCTGGATACCCAGGGCGTAATCGTCTCCGGCCAAGCACCCGGTGCACCAGTGCATCAGGGATTTCTCGCTTGGATGGTCGGCTGCCGCGATGTAGCGGGCCAAGCGCCGGTAATCGTCATTCTCCGGCTTCTGCGGGACGCGGCGACTAATCATGTTTACGCCAGGTACTCAAATACGGGCGATGGCAGCCTTCAACTCGCGTTGCCGGGCCTCAATTTGTTTGAGCATATGCCGCACCTCCGAGTGCAATGCCTGAGTTGAAGCCGCATTATCCGTTAGGCACAGCTTGAAGAGGCCACCAAGCCTCCCGAGGTCGGCATTGACCTTGAGCAGGTCCCGCCTGGCGTGCTGCTTTTCAAGGCTTGGCGTAGGCTGTCCCAGGCAGACACGCTTTATGTAGGTGGACCTGGACAGGCCAGCCCTCTCCGCGTTGGCGGAGATAATGGCGTGCTCCTCAGTGTTGACGTAGCACCATAGTGCCATTTTCTTGGTAGGCATCTCGATCCTCAGTCAAAACGTTGAGCCGGAGGCGAATAAGCTTGAGCCCCGCAGGGCAGAGCGCGAGGTACTAGTACCTCACCTGTCCTGCCTCCGGACGGCGTCAGATCATATGCTACTATATTGGGCTACACCATGCTCCTGCGCCACTTTCCAATATGATTCGTTACATTTCAACATCAACCAACATGAGGCAATTGCCTCCAATATGTTTTTACTCCAAACAATATAAAATCCAAAAAGCATCAGAGGCCAACGCTCCTCAAAAAGAAATTGGGTTCGTCGTGCCAATCACGGCCTTGGACTTCCAGTCTTCTCTCAATTTTCTTGCCTTTTGGTTATTATGGGCGACACATACCGTCCGACCATGCGACACTTATCTAGGCTGAGAAGTGATCCAATAGCGGGCCATGCTTCGACAGAGCACGCCGAATCCGATGGCTACATTATCCAAGGCATCTGGAAGGCCTTACTGGGAGAGTATTTGGACGCAGAAGTGAAAGCCCGCGTGCGAGATCATCATGGTCCAGCTGAATTCCAGCGCTGATTCTTACTTTTTCTGACCTGGGCTGTAGCTTGGTGGATATCCCAGGGCGTCATTTGTTCTCCGCTGCGCCTCTCGCGGATCGCGGCCCGCCCTGACGTGAGCTGCCCACGTCTGGTTCCATTCGATCACCTGCTGCTCCCTGGTTCTTCCGCCAGACACACATGCAGGTCTGAATTTGAACCCGGAAGCAACTCGGCGCATAAAATCGGCGATCTTGCGGTTGGCCTTCTGGGCCTTGCGACGAAGCGTCTCTGACGCTCTGGCCCGTTCACGCCGCAGCATCGGGCCAAGGCCAAGCCATTCGAAGAGAGCTGAAGTAACGACGCGAATTGCCCTGCATCCGAAATATCTCCCTTCGTCGTTTCTACTTCTTGGCTGGCTTACCTGCATGAACCCAGCTTGCTTCAACTGCCCGATTGCACGCTCACACCGGCGTTGGCCAAGTCCAGAGTCCCTCACGATGGTCCTCATGTCGATGTCGATGAACCCGTTCGCCAGTGTCGGAACGCCCAAACAAAGGGAAGTTAGGTCAAGATGGGATATAAGCGTTTCAAGAACAAGGAGACAAGCCTCGCGGCGCTCACTTCGTGTCTGTCGACCGCCTGATCTCAGAAGTGGTGGGCATTTCCCAGGATGGTCATACCAGGACTTTGTACGCTCGGCCGCAAGAGACAGAATCCGTGGCAATCCACCCTTGCCTTTTCGGATCGGGTTAGCAGGAGTTAGCAAAGGCCGTCTGGGATCATGTCCGCAACGATTGCCTTCTGAAGACCTGGCTAAGGCACCTTCTAGGGTATATCCTAATACCGATGACATCCCAGGCACCGAGGGAGGGAGTGCCCAAGCAGAATTTGACACATGGCAGCCAGTGCCATATGAGAAAAACTGTTCGGACAGTTGAGTGTCCAGTTTTCAGCGAAAGCGAACGAAACATCTTGGCGGGTGAGGCGTTCGCTTTCTGTTTTTCTAGAGGGAACTTCGTTGTAGCCCGTAGGGCTACTGGTGGAATCGGGGCAAGATTTGGTGTTTGGATGGGCTGGCCGTTGCGAACAGAGTTCGCAATACGTTAGCAAAAATAGCGAAGGCCTTACGCCCATGTGGACGTAAGGCCTTAATTTTCCTGGAGCCAGCGAGGGGACTCGAACCCCTGACCTGCTGATTACGAATCAGCTGCTCTACCAACTGAGCTACGCTGGCTAAGGCGCGGAAACGCTTGATACACAAGGGCTAGAGGGGGGTCAAGCTCTAATGGCCCAGGAGGGGGGCTCTGTTATTTCCCGGACGGTTTGTCGCAAAGGGCTGTCCCCGTAGGTTCCGGTTTTTCATCCCGATTCTTCACGTCCTGCCTCCATGTGTTGAGCGGTGCGCAGCAGCCTTCCCCCATGGCGAGAAGCTCCCTGAATTTGCTCTGGCTGGAGAGGCGGCATCGATACAGGCGGAGTTCCTCGTCCCAGAGCACCTCCGGACATCGCGTCATGTATCCGTACAGGATATGCGATTCCTGGCATTGGTCTGTGAGGCAGCACCAGCCGCAACCCACACAGGCAAGGCTGGTCATGTTGGAATCCTCCTGTTTGTGAGATAGGAAGGCGCGTCCCCCGAGTGCTGTCCGGGGCGATTCCCCTTAAGGGCGGATATGGGGGGCATCCTTATAATAATACTTATTAAGGGCAACGTCTCATTCCTATTGTGATGCAATTGTCGTTGTTGGTTCGAACGTTCTTCCAGTGGTCCATATGTAAATACTTTGCAAGAGTAGGGATACCCCCACTGGACGAATCCTTGAATACTGTCAAAGAGAGTGAGTGAGTGGTCGACCTCTGAAAGGGGCGAGTCAAAGTTCAGGAGCGCCGATTGAGGATAATGATTGTCGAGAACGATGTAGCCTCCGCATCCCAGATAGCGGGGATACTCTTGAAGTGCGGGCATGAGGTGGTCATGGCCGAGGAGCTTTATTGTCTCGACGAGATCAAATCAAACGGTCGGATCGACATGGTGATCACCGACATTTTTTTGAATAATGCCTCCGGTTTACAGATTGTTCTGGATGTAAAGGGGTATGATCCTGGAATCAAGGTGGTGGCCATGTCCGGGGGGGGGCCGTCCATCTCCACCGACTATCTTGATTACGCGATGGAGTTCGGGGCTGATGCCGTGGTGCGCAAACCGCTGGATGAAGCCAGCATAGTCGCGCTGCTGAAGAAGTTTTCGCCTTCGGGGGTTTACGTTACGGATGCGGTGGGCCTTGCGTCCGCTGGCAATTCCTAGCCGAGTTTTTACCGCTTTTGACCGCTCCTTTCCTTTCTGATCAGCCCAAAGTCATCTCATCCCTCACGCGGCATTTTTCTGCCGCACGTCATGTTCACCTGTCGTGGCGCGAAAGGTTCAAGGCATATTCTTGGACCTTGTGCCGCAGCGTTCTGGGGGAGATTCCGAGCATTTCCGCAGTCTTGGCCTTGTTCCCTTTGGCGTGGCGGTAGGCGCGAAAGATGGCCTTGATTTCGGCTTCACGCACCACAGTGTTCAGGTCGAATTGTTCAGGGCCGTGATCTTCAACGTGGACCTGGCTTCCTGGGTGCAGTTCCCCGGGGAGACCCTCCGGCTCGATAACTCCGTCTGGGTTGACGAGAACGAGGCGTTCGATGAGGTTTCTGAGTTCACGAGCGTTGCCGGGCCAGGCGTGCGTCGACAATATGGAGAGCGCGTCCGGGCTCAGCTTCATGCCTGGCTTGTGGTACCTGTGTGCGAAATGTTCGAGAAAATGTCCGGCCAGAACCGGTATGTCCTCGCGGCGCTGGCGAAGCGGGGGGAGAAAGACCGGCACGACGTTGAGCCGATAATAGAGGTCGGCCCTGAAGTTTCCCGCCTTGACCATCTCCAGCAGATTTCTGTTCGTTGCCGCAACGATGCGGGCCCCAAACGGCAAGTCGCGCTCTCCTCCGAGGCGCCGGAAGGTCCGTTGTTCAAGGACCCGAAGGAAGTCCGCCTGATTGTTGGGCGGGATTTCACCCACCTCGTCCAGAAATAAGGTTCCCTCGCCAGCCAGTTCGAAACTCCCTTTTTGCTGTCTGGACGCCCCGGTGAATGCTCCGGACTCGTGTCCGAAAAATTTATCCGCGAATAGTTCGCCTTTGAGGATGCCGCAGTTCACGGGGATGAAAGGTTTTTCTCCCCGGTTGGACATGGAGTGGATGAGCCGGGCGAAGAGTTCCTTGCCGGTTCCGGATTCGCCCTGGAGGAGCACCGGGGCGTCGGACGGGGCAACTTGCGAAGCTAGGTTGAGGGCGTCCCGCATGGCCTTCGAGCCAATAAGAACAGCTGTAACCCCACCGCCCTCCTCGGGCAGGTCGTCGAGGTCCAGCCTGATCGGCAAAATTTTGCCGCTTTTCATCTCGTTGTCCGTTTGACAGGTTTTCCGCTCAAAACTTTTTGTAGAATCGCCTGTTCGCGTTCTTCACGTACCCCCTCTTCACATGAATTGGAAGTGAGTTTTGGCAAAATTTTGCCGCTTGCGGCAAGGGTTTGCCGCTTTTGTCTCGGAGTGTTTTCCCTAAAGCTATGTAATTACAGTATTTATTTGTGGTACGGTTCTTGGATTGTGCCAGAAAGAACAAACGTGGGGCGTGCCGCCGACGGTTTAGCCGGACGGCCCTTTCAGAATCTGGAAGCAAGGGAGAGCGTGCGAACATGAAATCGAGATGGATGCGAGTCGGTATGGTTGTTGTGGCCCTGGGTCTGGCTGGTGCGGCATTCGCTTTCGCCGCGTCCGCGGACGGCGGCAAGGCCATGGCAGAGGCTGCCCAGGCCGCGGGTGCCCCCGCCGGGCCGTGGTGGATGTGGCCGGCAATTCTTCTGGTGTTCTGCTTCGTGCTGGGCATCATCGCGGTTCTGGCCGGCGTGGGAGGAGGAGTTCTCTTCGTCCCCCTGGTAAGCGGGTTCTTCCCGTTCCACCTCGACTTTGTCAGGGGTGCCGGCCTTCTGGTGGCCCTGGCCGGAGCGCTCGCCGCCGGACCAGGTCTTCTCAAACGTAACATGGCAAGCTTGAGGCTGGCCCTGCCGGTGGCCCTTATCGCCAGTTCCTGCGCCATCGTGGGCGCCATGATCGGCTTGGCTTTGCCCACCAATGTGCTGCAGATCTGCCTGGGTGGAACCATCCTGTTCATCGCCGTGCTGCTCCTAGTATCAAAAAACACGGCCAAGCCCGTGGTCACGAAGCAGGACGCGCTCGGGCTCGCCCTGGGCATGAACGGCGTCTACTACGATCCCGCCACCTGTGAGACCGTGGAGTGGAAGACCCACCGCACCCTGTGGGGGCTTTTGCTGTTCATCGTCATCGGCGTGATGGCCGGCATGTTCGGCCTTGGGGCTGGCTGGGCAAACGTTCCGGTGCTCAACCTGATGATGGGGGCGCCGCTCAAGGTGGCGGTGGGCACCTCGAAGTTCCTGTTGTCCATCACCGATACTTCCGCAGCCTGGGTGTATCTGAACCAGGGCTGCGTCATCCCGCTGATGGCTATTCCTTCGGTGGTCGGCCTGATGTTCGGCTCTTTTGCGGGTGTGAAGCTTCTGGCCAAGGCCAAGCCCAAGTTCATCCGCTACATGGTCATCGGCGTGCTGCTGTTCGCGGGTGGCAAGGCGCTGCTCAAGGGTCTGGGCATCTAATTCATTAAAGAGTAAGGAGGAAGTCATGGCTGATAACACCAAGGCCTGCGCGCCGGTCGAGACTCCGAAAGAGCAGGTTCTGTATGCCGATATTCTGTTCTGGGGCTGTTGGGGCGGTCTGGCCCTCATGGCGCTGACCTATGTAATCTACGTAACTGGTCTCGTGACCCCCCATGTGCCGTTGGATCAGGTTCCCGCCTTATGGGCCCAACCAGTGAAGGTGTATCTGGAGCAGGGCAACGTGCCTACCGGATGGGGCTGGCTCGTTCTGCTGGGCAAGGGTGATTTTCTCAATTTTCTGGGGATCGTTCTGTTGGCTGGCCTTACCATCATTGCATACATTCCGCTGATCCCTGCCTTTCTGAAGAAAGGCGACGTGAAGTTCGCAGTCATCTCGCTGCTCGAAGTGTTGGTGCTCGCTCTGGCGGCTTCCGGCATAGTCGGCGCAGGAGCCCACTAGGAGAATTCGGTAATGACGCTCGTGTCTCCTTCTCTTCTCGCTTCCCTCGACTTTCCGGCCATACTGGACGGCCTGCCGCTTGGCGTGGCCGTCCTGGACCGGGAGGGCAGGGTGGTGACGGTCAATACCGCCCTTGAACGGATGACCGGATTTTCACGGGAGGCGGCCCGAGGTGTGCCGTGCAGGCATGTGCTCCGCTCAGGCATTTGCCAGGGCAAGTGCCCGGCTTCGGGGCCGGTCGATACCGAGATAATTAACCGCCACCGCCGCAAGATTCCGGTGCGCATAAGCGCCGTGCCCGTGCTCGACCCTCTTGGGCAGGAGCTCTTCCGGCTCGACATCGTTGAAGATCTGAGCGCGCTCAGGGAACTCGAACGCCGGCTCGAGGAGCCGGGGGGCATCGGGAAGCTTGTTGGCAAAAGCCCGGCCATGGAGCGCATCATGCGCCTTATTCCAGCCATGGCCCAGGCCGGCGCTCCGGTGATGGTCATAGGCGAGACAGGCACGGGAAAGGACGCTGTGGCAGAGGCCATCCACAAACTCTCGCCGCGCGCGAGAGAGCCCTTCGTGCGGGTCAATTGCGGTCCCATGCAGGCCGAAGCACTCGAGGCAGAGCTGTTCGGCCGCCGTCAGCAGTCCGGTGAGATCGCCCCGGGAGCATTCCAGCGGGCTGGAACCGGTACGGCCTACCTCTCCGACGTGGGAGAACTGCCCGAGGAACTCCAGGTAAGACTGGTGCGCTTCCTGGACGAAGAGGCGATCCTCCCGGCCGGAGGTCAGACCCCGATCAGGTCCCAGGCCAAGGTCATCGCGTCTTCTCCGTCCAGCCCGGAAAGTTTGGTCCGTTCAGGCAGGATGCGTCAGGATCTGGCCTATAGACTGGGCGCGCTGCGCCTGGATCTGCCCCCCCTGCGTGAGCGGCCCGAGGACATAGAATTTCTTCTGGCCCACTTCATGGAAGTGTTCGCCGCGAAGTTCAGGAAAAAGGTGCTCGGGTTCACCCCCAGGGCCAGGCGCCTCCTGCTTGCCCACGATTACCCCGGCAATGTCCGCGAACTCAGAAACATTGTTGAATTCGCGGTGATGATCTGCCCGAAGCCCTCCATACCCCCCGCGTGCCTGCCCGCGCATCTTCTTGAGCAACTGGCCGCTCCCGGGGAGAAGGAGTAGCCCATGCGGGTAAAGCGCGTTCTCATTCCGCTCTTCAAGGATGAGGTGGCCCCCCGCTTCGATCTGGCTGCCGAAGCCCTGATGGCCGAGGTGTCGCCCGAGGGAGGCTTCACCACCGAGGACTTCCTGCTGCCGCATCCTTCGGCGGACGGCCTGTGCGACCTTGTTCTGCGCAAGGACATCGACGTGGTGATCTGCGGAGGAATCGAAGAGGAATACTACCACTATCTGCGCTGGAAACGGGTGGAAGTGCTTGATAACGTGGCGGGCAAGGCCCTGGCCGCGCTGGAGCGTTTTTCGGCCGGGTCGCTCAAGGCCGGGGACATCCTCTTCTCCCAGGAGGACGGCCATGCTGGGTGACATCTTCACACGGCATTTCCGTGATCTCCACACCAGCGACGACGCCATCTCCCCGGAGCGTTACGACATCCTCAAGCGTAAGATCGTGGGGCTCATGGCCGTGGTCACCCTGGTGCCCCTTTTGCTCATGGCGGTCATCAACTTCACGGAATTTCAGACCAACATGGCCCGTGAGGTTCAGAACCCTCTTCGGGTGCTTCTTGGTAAGACCCGCAACACCATCGACCTGTTCCTGGCCGAACGGGCTTCGACTGTGGCTTTCATCGCCCAGGCCTACAGCTTTCAGGAACTCTCCGACGAGCGCAGCCTGGGCCGCATCTTCCGTGTGATGCGCAAGGAATTCGAAGGATTTGTGGACTTGGGGCTTATTGACGCCCATGGCCGCCAGGTGAGCTATGTGGGTCCATACGACCTCAAGGGGCGAGACTACTCCACCCAGGATTGGTTCGCCCAGGTGATGGTCAACGGCAAATACATCTCCGATGTGTTTCTTGGGTTTCGGAATTTGCCACATGTCGTCATTGCCATGCAGCATACCTCCGAATCGGGCGAGACGTGGATTCTCCGGGCCACTTTGGATACCCGCCAGTTCGACAAGATCATTTCCGCCATGGGCCTGGAACCGGGATCCGATGCGTTCATGGTGAACCGCAAGGGCATCCTGCAGACGGGATCCTACATGTACGGCAACGTGCTGGAACCCTGTCCGCTCCGGTTGCCGCCCGTCTCCTTCGAGGCCCAGGTGGTGCCGGCCACGGACCCGGCCGGGCGCGATATCTACTTAAGCTACGCCTATTTTCCCAACACGGATTTCGTGCTCATGGCCGCCAAGCCCAGGCTCGGCGCCCTGACCACCTGGTACAACCTACGTGGCGACCTGCTGGCCATTTTCCTCACGGGTGTGGTGGCCATCTTCTTCGTGGTGTCCAGGTTCACCGGGCTCTTGCTCAACCGTATGCGCGAATCAGAAGAAAAACGCGCTCTGGCGTTCCGCCAGGTGGAACATGCCCAGAAGCTTTCCTCCATCGGCCGCCTGGCAGCGGGCGTGGCCCACGAGATCAACAATCCGCTGGCAATCATCAACGAGAAAGCCGGCCTCATGAAGGACCTGCTCGGCCTGCAGGAGGACTTTCCGGGCAAGGCGAAATACGCCTCCCAGGTGGACGCGGTGCTCAAGGCCGTGGAACGCTGCCGGGGCA
Source organism: Desulfovibrio sp. (assembly GCA_016208105.1). Lineage (NCBI taxonomy): Bacteria > Pseudomonadati > Thermodesulfobacteriota > Desulfovibrionia > Desulfovibrionales > Desulfovibrionaceae > Desulfovibrio > Desulfovibrio sp. Next base: position 71,914 of record JACQYS010000016.1, on the reverse strand, counting down.
TCACCCACCGCATGCTGGGCTTTGCCAGGCGCATGGACGTGAAGATCGAGGGGCTCAACTTGAATGAAGTCATTCAAGAGACGGCGAGCTTCTTGGTCAGGGAGGCCGAGCACCGCAACGTCAGTCTCGCCCTGGACCTGTATCCGGGCCTGAGCCTCATCGAATCCGACCGGGGGCAGCTGCAGCAGGTGATACTCAATATCTTGAACAATGCTCTGGCTGCCATCCCGAACCAGGGAGCCATAACGGTCAAGACCTGGAACCAGGACAAGGAGCATGTGGGCTTCTCCATCCAGGACAACGGCTGCGGCATGTCCGATGACACGCTCAAGTGCATTTTCGAGCCGTTCTTCACTACCAAGCGAGGCAAAGGCACCGGGCTTGGCCTGTCCATAACCTATGGAATAATCAAACGGCTCGGCGGGGACGTTTCCGTGCAGAGCCAGGAACAGGTGGGCTCCACATTCACCGTGCTGCTTCCGGTGATGGCCCCGCCTTCGGCAGCCGTGGAGGCGCAGTAACCATGAAGGATTGGAACATCCTGCTTGTGGACGACGAAGAGGAGTTCGTCCAGACCTTGTGCGAACGCCTGGACCTGCGCGGAATAACCTGCCGTGTGGCCCTGGACGGCGAGCATGGACTCAAGATGATGGAAGAGAACGTCCCGGACGTCGTTGTCCTGGACATGTTCATGCCCGGCCTCAAGGGGCTCGATGTGCTGAGCCTCATCAGGCAGCGTCATCCAAAAGTGCAGGTGATTCTGCTCACGGGCCAGGGCGCCACCAAGGACGGTATGGAAGGCATGAAGCTCGGGGCTTTCGATTATATGATCAAACCCCTGTCCATCGACGACCTCACCGCCAAGATCGGCGAAGCCGTGAAAATGGCCAGAGCCTAGGAGTCGACATGGACAAGGTGAGGTTCATGGGCCGAATGGCCGCCACGGTCAGCCACGATCTCTGCAACGTGCTGGCCACCATCCAGCAGGCCTCCGGCCTGCTGGCCGACTACCTCTCCTTGGCCCGCAAGGAATCTCTCAAGACCATGGGACTCAGGCCGAAGTTCAAGTACAACGACAAATTCGAGGAAATAATCGCGCAGGTGCAGTTCCAGGTGAACCGGGGCCAGGACATCTGCGAGAACCTGAGCAAGCTGGCCCATGCTCCTGACGAGGGCCAGGACGGCGCGGACCTTGGCCGGGCGACCGACCTTTTGACCAAGATGTCCAGCCGTGTGGCCAAGAAGCACAAGGTGAAGCTGGTGGTGATGCCGGCTCCCCTGGAATGCAAGGCCGCCGTGTCGCTCATAGAAGTGCTCACGGTGCTGGAAACGGCCCTCCTGGGCGTGGCATGGGAATGCAGGGAGCGGGGGGACATCGTGTTCGCGCCGGGCGAAGACGGCGACAAGGTGCACGTGGATATTCTTTGCCAGGCGCTTGGCCCCGGGGAAGCTCAGTCCCTGGTCTCGTGCCTGGCTGGCGAAGAGTCCGGCCCCTTCGCGGCTGGAGTGATACAAGGCGGGGTGCGCCTGGCTTTCGAAAAGGCCGGGCGGAAGGCGTAATCGAGTGGCGGGCTCTTGCGCGCTAAACGTTGGAAGGAGACCGATATGAACAAGATCAAGCTGCTTCTCGTGGATGACGAGGAAAACTTCGTCAACACCTTGGCCGAGCGCATGAAAATGCGCGATGTGCCCTCCAAGGTGGTCTATTCCGGGGAGGCCGCCCTGGAAGTGGTCAAGGCCCAGGAACCCGACGTCATGGTTCTGGACCTGCGCATGCCCGGCATCGACGGCATGGAGGTGCTGCGCAAGGTGCGCGCCACCAATCCCAAGGTGCAGATCATCATTCTCACCGGGCACGGGACTGAGTTGGACGAGGACGAGGCCCGCAAACTTGGCGCCTTCCACTACCACAAGAAACCCATCGACATCGACGAGCTGCTGGGCACGGTGAAGAAGGCCTACCGTGAGCGCATCGAGGACGCCATGGTCGTGGCCGCCCTGGCCGAGGAAGGCGATTTCGAAACCGCCCAGAAGGTCATGGACGAGAATAAATAACCGGGAGCGGGCCATGCGCCCCAAGACCCTGCTCATCGACGATGAGCAAGACTTTGTCCGGCTGCTGGCCGCGCGTTTGGAGGCCCGGGATTTCCCGGTGTCGGTCGCCTTCGACGCGTCCGACGGCTTAAGAAGCGTGGAGAGCGGCTCTCCCGCCGTGGTTGTGCTGGACGTGAACCTGCCGGACCGCAGCGGCCTGGATGTGCTCCGCGAGATCAAGGAGCGCTGGCCGCTGGTCCAGGTGGTGATGCTTACCGGCCAGTCGGACGTGGCCACGGCCGTCGCGGGCATGAAGCTTGGCGCCATGGATTACCTGGTCAAGCCGGTGGACATTGAACCCCTGGGAAATGCCATCGAGCGGGCCGGGTCCAGGCGTTCCGACCAGGAAGAAAGCCTTAGGATGATCGAGACGGGCAAGCTCGCGGCCCTTGGCAGATTGGCCGAGGGAGTTGCCCATGAGATAAACAACCCGGTGAACACCATGATGCAGAAAGCGCAATGGGCCGGGGAGCTGCTGGAAGAAGAGGAATTCGTTTCCTGCGGGAGCCTGCCCGAAGTGCAGGCGGAACTTGAGGGCATCGTCCGCCAAGCCAGACGCTGCAAGGACATCGTGTCCAAACTCATGAGCCTGGGCGGGCGCATCGACCCCAGGGCCACGGAGTTCGATCCGTGTCAGGCAGTTCAGGCCGTTCTGGAGCAGGCCGGCGGGAGGGCCCGGAGCATCGGGGTCACGGTGAACACCTTTTTCGAGCCCGGCACCGTGGCCGTCCATCTTCCCCGGGCCGAGATCGAGCAGGTGCTCAAGCACCTCGTGGATAATGCCCTGGATGCCATGACCCCTTCGGGCGGAACCCTCACGGTGTCAGTCAGGAGTGAAGCGTCCACCGGGGTGCGCATTGAGGTGGCGGACACTGGGCCTGGGGTTCCTCAAGCCATTGCCGAACGGATTTTCGAACCGTTTTATTCAACCAAGGACGTAGGCACAGGGTCCGGACTCGGCCTGGCCATCTGCCACGGCATCATGAAGTCCCTGGGGGGCGACGTGGAGCTGGTCAGGAACGGCCGCCAGGGGGCTGTCTTCGCCGCCACCTTCCCGGCCCTTCCGGCCAAGGTCTGATGTTCTTTTAGCCTTCGAGCCTTCCCAGAATATCCAGAGCGGCCTCGCCGCCGTCCACTTCCCCCAGGTCGGTTTCCGTAATTCCGGCCAGGCTCCAGGCTGGTCTTCCGGCCACGGCCAAACAGACGGCGTCAAGCAGGGCCAGCTCACCGCGGATCTGGTCCGGGTGGGGCAGAACCACGCGCGCGCCCTGGGCCATCATCACCTCGAAGCTGGATTTGGCCAGGGCTGAGTGAAAGTCCAGGGCGCGCCTGAACCTGGCGGACAGTTCAGCGTATTTCACGGCGAGCGAGTCCAATGCCGAAGCGCCATCCGGGAGTGAGCCAAGGTACGTGAGGGCCCAGACCAGGATGTCTAGAGCTTCCCCCTTTGCGGGCATATTCCGCAAGAGAGCGGTAAGAAATACAGTGCGCTCTGATGTCCATTCCAAACGGCAGTGCCTGAGAGCCACCTTCAAGGGGGCGCCGCTCACACCTGGAAACCCATCGGCCACAGCTTCGGACAGTTCGCGGGGAGGGGCGTGCTCCAGGCGCAAACGCTCCACGAAACGAGCCACGTCGCCCAGTTCGAGAAGCACCGGCACTTCTTCGCCGCCGGGGAGGAGTGCACGTGTGCTTACGGTTTTCTCCAGGGCCTTAGCCACGGCCAAAGCGTCCGGGGAGGAAAACTCCTCGCCCTCAAGCAAAAGTTCCAGGCGATTCAAAACGTCGTTATTCGGGAAAAGGAGCAGGTCGGTCAGGCTGGCGGCGTCAGGGTCGTCGCGGTTCGCCAGGACAGTCTCGAAATCGCTCGGAGACGCGCCGCCGTGGGTGGAGGCCATGTAGTGCAGGACCGCCTCATCCTGCGCCAAGCCATGTTCGAAAAGCCGATGGAGAAAAGAGGTGATCTTTGTGTGCTTGGAGGAGTTCACTGTTGGCATCCTACACTAAGAGAGCGAAAACAGCGAATCCGCGTGGTCTGAAACTACAACTGGGGTATAAGCGCCGTAAGAGCGCTGCTTCGAAGTCTACTGTGGCAAGGACTTAACAAAGAGGTTCAGGTTGCCGAACTTGTCTTTGTACACGTCGCCGGTCAGCGTCACTTCCTTGTTCTTGTAGTAACTCTGGAAGGCGGAGATGTCCTCGAGGCTTATCTCCTCTGGGGTCCAGACTGAGTAGCTGGTGCCGTCCGAGCTCACGATCCAGAGCCCCTCGCCATCCTCTTCGCCCACAACGGCGGTAATGGGAGAGTCTTTGGACACCAGTTGCATGTCCGGTTCATTCTGGGCGTAGGACGTGCCAGCAAAGGCCATGGTTATGGCTGCGACAATGGCGGTGTTGCGCATGAAAGCGAGAAAACGAGTGTGCATGGCCCCCTCTGTGGAAACGGTCATTATTTATATTCCCAAGCGCGGAGCGTCAAGGCTCACAGGCATTTGATACGTCCGATCAGACTCGTCGTGGAGTATCCCGGCAGCAGGGGAAGGCTCAGCACCCTTCCTCCCGCAGCTAAAACGGCTTCGCGCCCAACGATGGATTCTACGGGCCAGTCTCCTCCCTTTATCAGAACGTCCGGCAGGATGGCCTCGATGAGTTTCAGCGGGGTGGGGTCGTCGAAGCTGGTGATGAAGTCCACGCTGGCAAGCCCGGCAAGCACCAGGGCCCTGTCCGCCCAGGCGGTAACGGGGCGGGTGTTCCCTTTGAGCCCTAGTACCGAAATATCGGCATTGAGCCCAAGTATCAGAATATCCCCCAGGGCTTTGGCCCTGGCCAGAAGATCCACGTGCCCCGGATGCAAGAGGTCGAAACAGCCGTTGGTGAAGACCACCCTGGAGTTGGGGCGCAGAGGGCCAAGCCTTTCCAGCAGAGTGTCGAGCGGAAGGATCTTCTTGGTGAGCGAGACGTCCGGGGTCATGACGTTTTCTTTTTCAAATTGCGTTCCAATCCGAAGAGGACCAGTTCCAGCCAGTCCATAGCGAAGAGAAGGCGCGTTGGTTCGTCCTGAAGTATGGCTTCATGCCGTTGTTCGGTGAGTTCCAGGCGCCCGAGCATGCCCGTGTTGACCAGAAAGTCCCGGAAAGCATCGATGTTGTATGCGGCCAGAAAGGCCATGTTGGCCTGCTTCTGGTCCAGTTTGGCTCCCCGCTGTTTGGCTTCGGCCAGAAGGAGCATGTAGCGGTCGTTGAAACGGTTATACTCCTGCAGGTCCTGGTCGGTGAGCCAGGCTGCGGACGTCCAGGAAGCGTCCTGTTCGAAGCCGCGGCAATGGGGTTCTTGCACCACGAAGAACTGTTCGACGACTTCTCCGGCTTCGTCGGTCTTGGTGGCTCTGCCCAGGGGGTAGGTCCGGCAGGCCCCGGGGCGTCCGGGGTAGACCGTGCAGCCCTCGCGGGTGACGAAGGGGCAGGGAGCCCCGAGTACGTCCTCTCGCATGCGTAGCCTGAGCATGGGAAACCCCGTGTCCGGAGCCTGCGCGGCCAGGGCATGCTTGGCGATGAATTCACGGCTGGAAAGCCCAAGCCTGGCGCGCAGGCGCAACACGTCGTAGGGGGTGAGCATGAGCGACAGGTCCGAGCAGCAGGCGTTGAAGCAGGGAACTTGCGGGTGGCAGGCGAAGCGGAAGCTCTCGCCGGGAGCAAGTTCCGGCAGGCTTTCCAGAAAGGCCTGGGTGGCGTCGTTGTCGTTTGGGGTGGTGTTCGTTTTGGTCATGGCTTGGCCAGTCTAGCACCGGCAGTGGTGCTTGAAAACCCGAAAAGGGCGCGTTGACACGCTTGGGCGTTCGTGGAAAACAACACCATCATGAACGAGCAGCTTTGTCTGCGCATCGGCAACACCCTCTCCGAGCTGGACAGGCTTCTCATGGAGGTGGAATGTTTCCTGGAACGGTGCGAGGTGGCCGGGCGGGATGCGTACCACATACAGCTTGCGCTGGACGAGCTGGTCACCAACGTCATCTCCTACGCCTTTGACACGGAGGGAGGCCACGTCATCGACGTGAAGCTTCTGCGCAATCCCGGCTCCGTGGAGATGACTGTTCAGGACGAGGGGAAGCCCTTCAACCCACTCATGGCGCCCGAACCCGATGTGAGCGTTGCGGCGCAGAAGCGCAGGATAGGGGGGCTGGGCATCCATTTCGTGCGCAAGACCATGGACGAACTGGTCTACGAACGAGAGAACGGGAAAAACATTCTGCACATACGCAAGAAGACCACTTAGGAGCATGAGATGGAACTCGTCGTGACAGCTGCCGGACCCGTGACCGTCCTCAAAATCGACGGCCGTTTGGATTCGAACACCTCCAAAGAGCTCGAGGACCGGGTGATGGGACTCGTGACCGGAGGGACGTCCAGGCTGCTCATGGATTTCGGGGGAGTGGACTACATCAACTCCAGCGGACTGAGGGTTCTTCTTATGGCTTTGCAGCACTTGAAAAAAAGCGGCGGCGTTCTGCATCTGTGCGACATCAAGGACTATATGCGCGAAGTGTTTGAGATTTCCGGCTATACGGAAATATTCCCCATTTTCGAAGACCAGGGCCAAGCCCTGGCCGCTTTCCCGGAATAGCCGTGAAGGCCGCCGTCCTGACCGCTGTTTTGCTGCTGTCGACAGCATTTGTTTGCCAGGCGTATGACGCCCCTCTGGAACTGGGCGGCATCCGTCTTGGGGCGAGCATTCAGGAATATCCTGGCAAGATCGCGACCAAGGAAAGCGACACAGACCTGAACCGGCAATACCTTTCGACCATGGCGCTCATGCCGGTCCCAGGCTTTCGTTCCGGTTACGTCACCAGCGGCACCTGCGACTCTCCGGGCCGCATCGCGCGCATCAAAATGAATTACGACGACGATTCCATGGCCTTCTACGAGAAGCTGCTGACTGCCCTGAAAAGCCGCTATGGCGAGCCCAAGCAGTGGCGCGGCAATCCCTTCGGGAATTTGCGCATCTGGAAGTGGAGCCTGAAGGACCAGAACCTGGGAGACATCTCCATCATTCTGCAGCGCTATTCCGGCGAAGACGACTCCTTCACCAAGGGCAATTCCATCCGCATTGCCGCGACTGGCCTTCTGGAAAAGGAGCACGAATGCTACCGGAGGAAGCACCCCAGGGAGAAGGTGGTCACGCCCGCGCCCGCTACCAAGGAGCTGGGGATCGAACATTTCCTGCCGCGATAAGGGAAAACCTCGGCAGTCCTTGACACGCCTTTTTAAATCGCCTAACCACCTCCGTTCGCCTTGCTCTTTCCCTCCCTCAGGGGAAAGGGCCACAGTCCATAAGGAGGATCTCATGAGGAAGTACGAGACGCTTCTGCTGTTGAGCCCCGAGCTCAACGCGGAAAACAAGAAGGGCGTCATCGACAACCTGGTCGCGATCATCGAGCGCGAAGAGGGGACGATGCTGTCCGTTGACGATTGGGGCACCAAAGAGCTGGCCTATCCCGTGCGCAAGTTCGTTCGCGGCCAGTACGTGCGCATGGAGTACACCTCTCCTGGCAAGGCCGTGGCCGAGCTGGAACGTATCGTGCGTATCACCGACGGCATCTTCAAGTTCGTCACCGTCAAGCTGGCCGACAAGTACGTGCCCGCTGCCCCCGTGGAGGCCTAAGCCATGTCCTTCAAAAAGAAATTCACCCCCAAGAAGAAGTTCTGCCGGTTCTGCGCAAACAAGAACCTGCCCCTGGACTACAAGCGCCCTGACATCCTGCGCGACTTCATCACCGAGCGCGGTAAGATCATCGCCCGGCGCATCACCGGCACCTGCGCCAAGTGCCAGCGCAGGCTCACCACCCAGATCAAGCGCGCACGCCAGATGGCCCTCATCTACTACACGGCCACCCACAGCGCCGAACTTCTGAAGAAGATGCAGTAGGAGTCACGCTATGGCAGCCATGAAACTCATTTTGCGCGCCGATATGGAAAACCTGGGCAAACTTGGCGACATCGTCGCCGTGAAGCCCGGCTACGGCCGCAACTATCTGATACCCCAGGGCCTGGCCATGATGGCCACCACTTCAAACCAGAAGGTCTTCGACCTGGAGCGCAAGAAGCTTCAGGCCAAGATGGACGCCCTGCGCTCCGATGCCGCCGGCCTTGCCGAGAAGCTCGCCGCAGCCACCGTGTCCATCGAGGTGCGCGTGGGCGAGGGCGACAAGCTCTACGGCTCCGTCACCTCCTCCATGATTGCCGACGGGCTCGAGGCCCAGGGCATCGTGGTCGATCGCAAGAAGATCGTTCTTGACGATCCCATCCGCACCCTTGGCGTGCATGAAGTGGACGTGAAGCTCCACGCCGACGTGCGCGGCACCGTGCGCGTCATGGTTTGCCGCCAGGGCGAGAAACTCATCGACGCTGAAAAAGCAGCCGACGAAAGTGGACAGCAGTCCGCCGAAGCCGAAGCGTAAGACCCGTCGCGGGGCGGGCGAGCAGGAAGCCGAGCTCGCCCCGCGTACTTTGGAACGGGTTTCAGGCGATCTTCTTCGCCGTGTTCCCCCTCACAGCCCGGAAGCCGAGCAGTCCGTGCTGGGGGGGATTCTCATCAAGAATTCCACTCTCCACAATCTCATCGACATCCTCGGGGAAGACGACTTCTACTCCCCGGTGCACCGCAATATCTACCAGGCCTGCCTGGAGCTCAACCGCCGCTCCGTTGCCGTGGACCTGGTCACCCTGGCCGAAGAGCTGGCCCGCATGGGCAAGCTCGACGAAGTGGGCGGCCCGGTCTACCTGGCCGAGCTGGCCTCGGCCACGGTCAGCGCGGCCAATGCCGTGCACCACGCCCAGATCGTCAAGGACAAGGCCGTCAAGCGCCGCCTGATCTCGGCCGCATCGGACATCATCGAGAAGGTCTTCGAGGGGGCCGAGGAGACCGATGCCCTGCTGGACGCCTCCGAACAGGCCGTGTTCGCCATTTCCGATTCCAAGAAGTCCGGGGCCTTGAGTTCGAGCAAGTCCCTGGTGGACTCCGTGTTCGAGCAGCTCACCAAACGCGTGGAGAACAAGGAGCTGGTCACAGGTGTGCCCACCGGCTACTACACGTTCGACGAGTATACAGCCGGGCTCCAGCCCTCGGACCTGATCATCGTGGCCGGCCGCCCCTCCATGGGCAAGACCGCCTTCGCCATGAACGTGGCCATGCGCGCGGCCTGCATGTACAACGTGCCCACGGCCATATTCTCGCTGGAAATGAGCAAGGAGCAGATCATGATGCGCATGCTCTGTTCCTGGGGCAAGGTGGACCTGTCCAAGCTGAGAAAAGGCCGCCTGGACGATAGCGACTGGGCCAGGCTCTACGAATCGGCCAATGCCCTTTCGCCAGCGCCCGTGTTCGTGGACGATTCCGCCGCCCTGTCCACCATGGAAGTCCGGGCCCGCTGCCGCCGCCTCAAGGCCGAGCACGGCCTTGGCCTGGTGGTGGTGGACTACCTGCAGCTCATGCGCTCGGCCAGGCGCGTGGACTCGCGCGAACAGGAAATTTCCGACATCTCCCGCAATCTCAAGGCCCTGGCCAAGGAAATGCACGTCCCGGTCATCGCGCTCTCCCAGCTCAACCGCAAGGTGGAAGAGCGCGGCGACAAGCGCCCCATGATGAGCGACCTGCGCGAATCCGGCGCCATCGAACAGGATGCGGACGTCATCATCTTCCTCTACCGCGAGGCGGCCTACAAGAAGAAGGACGAACTCACCCCCGATGACAACGTGGCCGAGATAATAATCGGCAAGCAGCGCAACGGCCCCACAGGCATGGTGAAGCTGCGCTTCTTCCGTGAATCCACGTCTTTCGAAAACCCGTCGGATATTCCGCCGCCTTCCGAGTACGGCTCCTAACCTGGAGCCGGCAATACCGCTGGAGTGGAGCGCATGTACTACGACTCGGCAGAGACTCTGTCCCGCGATCAAATCTCACATCTGCAGCTCTCCAGGCTGCGCACCACCCTTGAACGCGCCTCGCGTTCCAAGCTCTACGCCCGCAAGTTCAAGGAACACGGTCTTGATCCTGCTGACGTGAAGACCTTGGACGACGTGCGCCGCCTGCCCTTCACCACCAAGCAAGACCTGCGAGACTCCTATCCCGACGGCTTAAACGCCGTGCCCACGGAGCAGATGGTGCGCATGCACGTGTCTTCGGGCACCACCGGCACGCCCACGGTGATCTACCACACCGCCGCGGACATCTGCTGGTGGTCCTCCCTGGTGGCCCGCTGCATGCACATGACAGGCATGAGATCAACGGACGTGTTCCAGAACACCACAAGCTACGGCCTGTTCACCGGGGGCCTGGGCATGCACTACGGCGCTGAGCGCCTGGGCTGCCTGGCCATTCCCATGGGAGCGGGCAACACCCAGCGGCAGCTGAAGCTCATGCAGGATTTCAAGGTCACCGCCCTGCACATCATTCCGTCCTACGCGCTCTATCTGGCCAACTACTGTCATCAGAACGGAATCGACCCCAAGGGCCTGGGCCTGCGCATCGCCCTGGTGGGCGCGGAACCGTATTCCGAGGAGACCCGCCGCCGCCTGGAAGACATCTTCGGGTTCAAGGCCTTCAACTCCTACGGCCTGTCGGAAATGAACGGGCCGGGCGTGGCCTTCGAGTGCGGGCAGCAGGCCGGCATGCACCTCTGGGAGGACGCCTACCTGGCCGAGATCATCGATCCCGAGACCCTTGAACCGGCCAAGCCCGGCGAGGTGGGGGAACTGGTGCTGACCACCCTGTGCCGGGAAGGCATGCCCATCGTGCGCTACCGCACCCGGGACCTGTCCCGCTTTATTCCCGGTGCCTGCCCCTGCGGGCGAGAGCATGTTCGCATCGACAGGATCACGGGCCGCTCCGACGATCTGATCATCATTAAGGGCGTGAACATCTATCCCATGCAGATCGAACAGGTGCTCATGAGCCTGCCCGAGGTGGGCCAGAACTACCTGATAGAGCTTGAAAGCGAAGGCCCCATCGACCAGATCCGCGTGAAGGTGGAGGTGAAGGAGGCGCACTTCGTGGAGGACATGCGGGCGCTCAATTCGCTCAAGCAGAAGATCGCCCACAAGCTCCGCGACGAAATTCTGGTTACGCCCAAGGTGGACCTGGTGGAGCACAACACCCTGCCCAAGAGCGAGGGCAAGGCCCAGCGCGTGGTGGACAACAGAAAGCCGGAATAGAGGGGAGCCGCGCACCTTTACGGGTTCGCATGGCTTACTGTGCCGGAGGCGCGGTTGGACCTCGCAACAGGGGCTGCGCAACGTTCTGAATCGACTCGCAAACTGACTCCGTTTGGAACGGAAATCGAGGAATACGACTTCATGGAATATGTCTGGGCCATATTGTACTTGCTGCTGCTTCTGGCCGTCTTGGGGCTTAACGTCCTGGGCCTGCCCGCAAACTGGATCATATTGGGCCTGGCCTGGGTCTGGGGGCTTCTCCATCCCGGCCTTGAGCTTGGCTGGGGCTTCTACGGCTCTCTTATCGCCATGGCCGCTCTGGGCGAGGCCATAGAATTCGGGGCGCAGTTCTATGGCGCCAAGAAGTACGGCGGCACCAACAAGGGCAACATCGGGGCCTTCATTGGGGCTATTTGCGGGGCCATTTTCTGCGCGCCCTTTTTGCTTGGCTTCGGAGCCCTCTTGGGCGCGGTTGGCGGGGCCTATCTTGGCTGCTACGTGTTCGAGCGCCTGCATGGGCGCCCGTCCAACGAGGCCTGGCATGCGGCCAAAGGCGCCATGTGGGGCCGGGTGCTTGGTTTCGTGGTGAAGACCGGCCTGGGCGGAGCCATGCTGGCCGTGGTTGCCAGGGTTGTCTGGCCAGCGGCCAAGCAGGCTGTTGCCGCGCTTGGCATTTAAGGCTTCCGAGGATATCAGGACCATAATGCTTTTGTTTCACTCGAAGGAAATACAATGAGCAACGATTTCCCCACATACCGCGGCAACATGGAGTACTTCTGCCTCGGCTGCGAGGAGCGCTTCGCGGTTGGCGAACTCCATTACACCTGTCCCAAGTGCGGCGGCGTTTTCCTGCTGGAGGACATCTGGTTCGATTCCCTGGCCGAAAATCCCCCGGTGTATTGGAAAACGCTTTTCGACAAGCGCGCCGCTTCCAAGAATACAGCGCTTCGGGGCATTTTCCGCTTCTACGAACTCATGGCCCCCATTCTCGAAGCCCAGGACATAGTCTATCTGGGCGAGGGCAATACCCCCATCATCGAGACCAGCCAGGCCCTTTCGAAGCATCTGGGCATGCCCATGGCCTTCAAGAACGACGGGCAGAACCCTTCGGCCTCCTTCAAGGACCGGGGCATGGCCTGCGCCTTCAGCTACTTGAAAAGCCTGGTGCGCGAGAACTCCTGGGACAGCGTGCTCACGGTATGCGCCTCCACCGGTGACACCTCGGCCTCGGCCGCGCTCTACGCCGCCTATGTGGGCGATCCCATCACGTCGGTGGTCATCCTGCCCCAGGGCAAGGTCACCCCGCAGCAGCTGGCCCAGCCTCTGGGCAGCGGAGCCGTGGTGCTGGAGGTCCCGGGCGTGTTCGACGACTGCATGAAGGTGGTCGAGCATCTGGCGGACAACTACCGCGTGGCGCTTTTGAACTCCAAGAACGCCTGGCGCATCCTGGGCCAGGAGTCATACGCCTTCGAAGTGGCCCAGTGGTACGAGTGGGACACCTACCGCAAGGCCGTGTTCGTGCCCATCGGCAACGCAGGCAACGTCACCGCCGTGATGAGCGGTTTTTTGAAGCTCCAGCGCCTGGGCATCATACCGTCCTTGCCGCGCATCTTCGGGGTGCAGTCCGCCCATGCCGACCCGGTCTACCGGTATTACTCCGTGGAGGACCCGGCCCAGCGCGTGTACGAGCCGGTGGCGGTCCGTCCCAGCGCGGCCCAGGCGGCCATGATCGGAAGCCCGGTAAGCTTTCCCCGGGTGAAGCATTTCGCCGAGCAATACGAAAAGATCGGCGGCCCTGGCTCCTTCCAGGTGATCCAGGTGGAGGAGCAGGCCATAGTCGAAGGCATGCTTCTGGCCAACCGCCACGGGCACATCAGCTGCACCCAGGGCGGCGAGTGCCTGGCCGGACTTATCCGGGCCAAGGAGCTTGGCCTCATCGAGCCTTCCGAACTGGCCATTCTGGACGCCACGGCCCACAGCATGAAGTTCGCCGGATTCCAGGACATGTACTTTACCGACAGCTTCCCGCCCGAGTACGAGGTGAAAGCCAAGAAGGAGTACGTGAACCAGCCTGAACTGGTGATCACCCAGAAGGAGAAGGACAGCCTTTCTCCCGAGGAATACACGGTGAAGGCCGCCCAGAAAGTGGTGGCCAGGCTTGGGTTGGCCAGCAAGAAATGATGCGCCGTTAGGCAACGAAATGTGGAAATGCAAACGGCCCCTCGCGGGGCCGTTTTTTATTTGGAGTCCAGGACGGCAGGCGGTGGGGCGCCTTTGCCGCCAGACGTGTGGTAGGTGTCCCCGATCTTGATGGTGGTGGAGCCATCGCTTCCGTGCACCACACCACCCGTAGAGGTATATGTGGTTCCATTGCTGCCGTGGAATACGCCTCCAACCTTCACCCCGCCGTCTTTGCCGTGGTAGACGTCTCCGGATTTGATGGTGGTTCCGTTAGGGCCGTGATAGACGTCTCCGGATTTTACGGTAGCCCCGTTGGGGCCATGAAAGACATCCCCCGATCTGATCGTGGTCTGACTCAGAGCGGGTACGCCCAGGCAGGCGACCAGGACGAGGCTGAGAATGATTTGCGACATGGCTTACCTCCCGCGTTTCAAAATGTTTATTTCGCTCGAGATATATTTGTCAATATATAATTATTCGATAAGTAGATTTGCAAAAAAAGAAGATTCGCGCTGAGTAGAGCGGGAACTAGAAAGGGGAGTCCGGGAGCCAAGCACCCGCTTAAAGAATCAGACCACGTGTCTGGTCTGTTTGCCTTTGCGGCGGATGGCGTATTCCACGAAAGAGAACACCCGAATATTGGGTTTGCCGAGCTGGAATGCCTTGACCACGTCGAAGATGATGTGGAACAGGCAGGCGGCCAGGACCACCCAGAACTGGTGGTGCCAGAAGCCCAGGATGAAGAGCAGCAGGAAGAACTCCAGGGTATGGAAGCAGGCCAGGGCCAGGTAGTCCGGGATCTTGGGCACCATTCGATGGTACTCGAAAAACTTGCTGATGGAGAGGCTTCTGCAATCGCGCACGAAAGGAATGATGTGGTCCAAGTCGATCAAGAAGACAGACAGCCCAAAAATGACCGCGTCAAAGCCTATGAACGGATAAAGTACAGCGGCGCTGACAGCGCCCTGCACCGCATGGAACTTCGGGCTCATAACGTATGCTCCGTTTGAGAGCAGGGATCGGCCAATCGGGTGGCGTTGGCGGTCGAGGCGGAATTACGCGGGTACAACTTCGGCACACATCCCTTTTAGCCCAGCCTTGGCTGGCAGGCAAGAAACATGGCGAATCCAAAATTCAGGGCCGATCAATTGCTGGTGGAACAGGGCCTGGCCGAAAGCCGAGAGCGGGCCAAGCGGCTGGTCATGGCCGGTCAGGTGTATTTGGAGCAGAACGGCAGACGCGAGCTTCTGGACAAGCCGGGGCGCATGCTTCCGGCCATGGCTGCATTGAGTCTGGCCGAACCGGAACGCTTCGTGAGCCGGGGCGCCTACAAGCTCTTGTCCGCCATCGAGCATTTCAAGCTGGACGTGACGGGGATGGTGGCCCTGGATGTGGGGGCTTCCACTGGAGGCTTTACCGATTGCCTGCTCCAGCACGGCGCGGTCAGGGTCTACGCTGTGGACGTGGGTAAGAGCCAGCTGCACGAAAAACTGCGCGCCGATTCAAGGGTGATAAGCCTGGAAGGGGTCAATTTCCGTTTGGCTGAGCCTAATCTTATTCCCGAACATGTGGACATGGCCGTTATAGACGTGTCGTTTATATCGCTCACCAAGGTGCTGCCTGCAGTGAAGCTGTTCCTGAAACCGGGCGGGCGGATAGTGGCCCTGGTGAAGCCCCAGTTCGAGCTTGGACCCGGCCAGACGGACAAGGGCGTGGTGCGCGATGAGTCGCTTCGCCAGCTGGCAGTCCAGATGGTGGAGGGCGCGGCCAGGGAGCTTGGGCTGGAGCCTCTGGGGGTTGTTCCGGCCGCAGTGAAGGGGCCGAAGGGCAACCAGGAGTATCTTCTCTTCCTAAGCTCCTGACGAAACGACTCCCAGCTGGTCATAGCGGCATGAAGATCAGCTCTCACAGCCGGTGCTAGAAATACTAAGCGACGCCTTATTGGAAATACCTGCCCTCTGTCTTGTCCACCACTGTTTTTCCCACAGGGGCCAAGGAGATAAGCGCCAGCTTCAGATGCTGTATTCCGAACGGAATGCCGATGATGCTCACGAAGTTGACGAAAGCGCTGGCGATATGCCCCACAGCCAGCCACCAGCCAGCGAACACGAACCACAGCACATTGCCCAGAAATCCCAGGGGGCCGGTGCCCGCATCGTGGTATCCCTGAATGTACTGGCGGTCGACGATCATCTTGCCGAAGGGCCAGAAGGCCAGCTTGGCGATGACGAAGCAGGAGCGGGCCCAAGGCAGGCCGATGATGGTGATGGCCATGATGAGCCCGGCCAAACACCAGCCCAGGCCCATGAAGACTCCTCCGAGCACCAGCCAGAGGATGTTCATGATGAAATTAACCGGTTCCATGTAAGTTCCTTCTGTATCTCTTTAAAAATTCTATGGTGATGTGGGTGTACTGCTCAAGCTGGTTACAGCGTTCAAGTGTGAAGACGCCGTCTCCCAGTTTCCCTTACCCAGGTCCAAGCCGGTCCATCATGGTGGCCAGTGCCCGCAGGTGCCCCCGCTCTTCCTTGGCCAGCTCGTGCAGGGCCTCCCGGGTTTTAGCATCTGAAGCCCTCTCGGCGTAGCGCATGTAGAGGTCCAGGGCCTGGGCCTCGATGCCCATGGCCATGTCCAGCGCGTCGCGGGACGATTCGAACCCTTGGGAATCAGCCAGGATTTCATCGGCCGAACGTCCGCCCTCCAAAGCCTTGAAGGTCGCCTTGTCCGCCAGGTCTTCGATGCCCGCGCTCTGCGGGAACAGCGTCTTGTAGAGATGGTAGACCACCAGCTTGTGCTTGTCCTCGAACCCGGCCAGCCTGGCGAAGGTGGCTTTGAGTTCCTTATCCGCCGCGCTGTCGGCCAGTTCCTGGTAGAAGACGCCCAGCTCGCGCTCCATGGCAAAGGCCAGGGCCAGAATCCGCTCCGGGGTCTCGTCGCCCTGCCAGTAGCGCATGCCGGAGTCTTGCGGACCCACGGCCGAAGCACCGGACCAGGCTGTGATGCCTCCCAGCATGTTGGTCACGTCCTTGTAGCCCCTGGCTGAAAGAAGCGAGGCAGCGGCGGCGCTGCGTTTTCCGGAACGGCAGTAGACGAGCAAAGGCTTGTCCCGGGGGATCTCCGCTGTTCGGTCCTCAAGTTCGCCCAAGGGCACGAGCTTGGCCCCGGGCAGATGGAGTTCCTCGTATTCCCATCCCTGGCGGACATCCAGGACGGTTAGGGCGTTTGGAACCGCCATGGAGAGCATCTTCCTGGCTTCTTCCGCGCCGATGTCTTTGGGGGGAACAGACTCTTGTGGCATTGATCCTCCGAAGGAGTGCTGCACGACGAAAAAGATGTAGTCCATCAGGGCGTTGAGTTTCCGCACGTTTTCCTCTAGGCAGGGGCCGACACAACGTCGTGTGAGGCCAAGACATGCACCAATCGGTACGCGGCCCGGTGTGGCCCGAAATCGTTTTACTACTTGCAATATCAATCATGGCGGCTTGGGTTGTCAATGTGGCCAGGCCGGCGCCGCTTCCCTGGTGGGGCGACTTCGCGGCCAAGAAGGTCGAGGAAACCACCCGAACCGGGCTTGCGGTTCTTTCTCCCAAAGAGGCTTTGGAAATCTTCAAGGCGCAGTCGGCTCTTTTCGTGGATGCGCGAGAACCCGATGAATTCGCCCAGGAGCACATACCCGGGGCGATGCACATATCCGCCGAGGCGCTTCTCACAGGCCTTGATGCCGCGGTGTCCGGGCTCGCCAAGGACAAGCCGATGGTGCTCTACTGCTCCAACCTAGCCTGCCCCAAAAGCAAGGACCTGGCCCAGGGCATGAAGGAATTGGGGTTCACCGCCCTGTCCGTGATGCCCGAAGGGCTTGAAGGTTGGAAGGCCGAGGGCGGCCCGGTGGAGGCACGCTGATGCGCTGGATATGGTTTATCTGCCGTCTGGTCTACGGGGTGATGTTCGTCTACGCCGGGGCGGAAAAAATGGCTGATGCGGACGTCTTCGCGTCGGTCATTTTCAACTACCAGATTCTCCCGGCCAAGGCCGTCTACGCCACCGCCATGCTCATGCCGGCGGTGGAGATTGTTTGCGGCCTCGCCCTGTGCGCCAACACCCTGGCCCGGGGGGCGTCCGTGGTGCTGAACCTCTTGATGGTGGGGTTCATCGGCGCTATGGGCCTTGCCATGGTCCGGGGCCTGGACGTGACCTGCGGCTGCTTCGGCGGTTCCGGGCAGGCCGTAACCAAGGAAACCTTGATTCGTGACGCCGCCTTTCTGGCAGTGGGCCTGGTGGCAATGTGGGGAGCGTTCGCCCGTACGGGCAAGGATTAGCTGGAGCATCTCTGGCGAGGATGATCCCGTCGTATCGTGCGCGCCGAACATGCGTTTGAATGGACGCCCGGAAGGTTACCCTGCCTTCCGGGCGTTTTGCTTTGTGATGAAGGAGCTAGTCCAGCCGGTCCAGGGCACGTCCAAGCAGATCGTAAGCCTGGTTCAGCTCATCAGTGGTCAGGCAGTAGGGCGGCAGAATGTAGAACACATCCCCCATGGGCCGGGCGTAGAACCCATTTCCCGTGAAAAAGCGTTTAATCTTTCTGCCCACGTCGGCGTCGTACCCCTGGCCAGCTCCCGTGACGTTCACCGCCCCGATGGACCCCAGCCAGCGCGGCATGGCGATCCTCGGGTGGTCCCGCATGGCCGTAAGCCTTTCGGCGTGGACCTTTTCCAGGGTGGCGATGCGCTCCAGGGTGGCTTCCTCTTTGAACAGGGCCAGACCGGCCAGGGCCGCGGCGCAGCCCAGCGGGTTGGCAGTGAAGGAGTGGCCGTGGGCCAGAGCCCGGTCGAAGGTGTCGCCCTGGAA
Source organism: Desulfovibrio sp. (assembly GCA_016208105.1). Lineage (NCBI taxonomy): Bacteria > Pseudomonadati > Thermodesulfobacteriota > Desulfovibrionia > Desulfovibrionales > Desulfovibrionaceae > Desulfovibrio > Desulfovibrio sp. The sequence goes on along the minus strand of JACQYS010000016.1, from coordinate 53,588 downwards.
AGCCTGGTAGATGTCCTCGGTGGCCACGGTGGCGGACATGGGCAAAAACCCGCAAGTAAGCCCCTTGGCCAGGCAGATGATGTCCGGGGCCGTGCCGGTAAGCTCGCTGGCGAACATGCGGCCCGTGCGCCCGAACCCGGTCATCACCTCGTCGAAGATCACCAGTCCGCCTGCTGTGCGGGCCAGCTCCGCCACGGCCTTCACGAACCCGGGCCGGACCATGCGCATTCCCGACGCCCCCTGCACCAGGGGCTCCAGAATAACCCCGGCCACGGTGCCGGCATGCACGGCGAAGTAGTTCTTGAGAACCGCCAGGGCCTGGGATTCCTTGTCCTCGATGTCCTCGTCGCCAAGCCAGGTGGCCGGGTAGGGCAGAAAATCCACCTTAAAGGTCAGCGGCTCGAAGCCGCCGAAGAATCCGCTGCCAAGCCCCACGGACATGGCCCCCACCGTATCTCCGTGGTAGCCGCCCTGAAAGGCCGCGAAACGGGTGCGCTCCGGCCTGCCCTGGTTGCGCCAGTACTGATGGGCCATCTTGAGGGCCACTTCCACGGCGGTGGAGCCGTTGTCGGAATAAAAGACCCGCTTCAAGCCTCCGGGTAGAATGGAGCACAGCTCATAGGCCAGGCGCGCTGCCGGTTCGTGGGTGAAATCCGCGAAAAGGACCTGCTCCAGCATCGATGCCTGGCGGGCAATGGCCCGGGCCACGGCCGGATGGGCGTGGCCGTGCGGGTTCACCCACCAGGAGGAGACAAGATCGACGAGTTCGCGCCCGTCATCGGTGAAAATCTTCGACCCCAGGCCCCGTACGGCCTGCATGGGGGGGGGCGCTGTCCTGGCCTGGGTGAACGGATGCCAGACATGGTTCCGGTCCCAGGCTGCGACGTCTGGTTTCGAAGAGCTCTCCGGGAGCCTGAGAAGGGCGGTTGCAATGCGGATGGTCTCGATCGACAGCGGCTGAAGTATGGGCAATTCAATGATTACAGGTACTTTCCCCAGGCGTTCGATGTCCAAGCGGTTGTCCGCATTGGGTTCCCCGATGAGGGCCACTCCCGCAACCTCTATCCCGCGCAGGCGCAGAGCCTCCAGGGTGAGCAGGGTGTGATTCAAGGTGCCCAGCCCGGACCGCGCGGCCACGATGACGGGCAGGCCGAGTCTGACCATGAGTCCGGCCATGTCTTGGCCGGGTGCGATGGGCACCAGCGCGCCCCCGGCCCCTTCCACGATGAGAGGCCTTTTCGTTTCAGGCAGGCGGATGGCAGCGATGTCCAGGGTGACGCCTTGCTTCCGGGCGGCCTGGTCGGGCGAAAGCGGCGCAGTGAGAGAGACGGTGGGCGCGGTGATTCGTGATGCGTCCAGCCCGGCCAGAGCGGCCGCGGTATCGGTGTCCGAGTCCTGGCCGGTTTGGATGGGCTTGAAATAGTGGGCGTTCAACGCCGTGCAGAGAAGGGCGCTGAGCACGGTCTTGCCCACGCCGGTGTCCGTACCGGTAACAAAGTACCCGTTCATGAAAGACGTCTACTCCTTGGGAGGCTTCAAGGCCAGGGCGTAGAGGACGTGGTATTCGGCGCCGGGGCCGGTGGCGTCCAGCGCGGCGAGCACGGCCCTGAACTGCCTGGGATCAAGGGGCGTGTGTCCGGGGCGCGGCACGTATCCGCCAACGGCCTTCAGGTGGCGCGGCAGGTCCAGGGCCCGGGTGAGGTTCAGCTTGATGGTCTGTTCCGTGATGCTCGCGGTGCCGGGGAAAATGCTGGACAGGCTCGCGGCGGAGAAGAAGTCCTGAAGCCCGCACGCCAAGCCCAAATTCCGGTGGGCTTCCCTCCAGGCGGCAAAGGTCTTTTCGCCCGGGACGGCCACGGCGAGCATGCCCCCCGGCAGAACCAGCTCCCACAAACGGTTGAGGGCCGATGCCCCGTCGGCGACCCAGTGCAGGGCCATGTTGGAAGCCACCAGATGAAACCCGGGTGAAAGGGCCGGTGCGGAGGCGTCCATGCAAGCAAAACAGGGCGCGGGAGTAAGTCCGATGGTCTTGGGCCGTGCCCGGTCCAGCATGGCCGGGGAAATGTCCGCACACAGGTAGAAGCGGGGTTTGCCCGATGCCAGAAGATGCGTGGCCAGAGCGCCCGTGCCGCAGCCCATGTCCAGTATGCGGGCATCGTGGGGCAGGCCTTGAGCCAGAATCAGCTCCGCGAGCCGTTTGGCCGTGGCAGCTTGGGGCTTGGCGTGGGCGTCGTAGGCTGTGGCTTTGCCAAAAGCCTCGCGGATGCGGGTGGTGCGCGCGTCGCTCAATGTGCCTCCAGAAATTGCGTGATGAGCCCGGCACATTCAGAGGCGCGCGTTGCGGGAAAGGCGTGGCCGCCGCCAGGAAGCATGATCAGGTCCTTTGGAAAGCTGGACCTGCTGAGAGTTTCAGGGACAATCGCGTCGTCTTGCGTGGCAATGGCCAGCACAGGCACTGGCAGCGCTTCCAGCGTTTTGGCTTCGTCCCAGGTGAGCAGCCAATCTAACCCCTGGGCCAGTCTGTCCGGCCTAGCCTGGGATACATCGGGCGCAAGTTCCAGGGGAAGGCCGCAGGCCTGATGAAACCCGGTCAGCACCTGCTGTACGTTCTTGCCAAGCCCCCGGCGCATGGCCCGGATAGGGCCGGCCGACACATCGAAACGGCCAAAGCCTCCAAGGCTCACGAACGCCTGATACCGCAGTTCAGTCTGTCGCAGAAGCCAAGGTACACCCAGGGAATGCCCCACTGCGACGCAGGGGGTGCCGGTGTGAATTGTTGGGAAAGACGCATCTTCTTGCCCGAAGAATCCGAGATCCAGGGCGGAGCTGGAGTACTGCGAGAGTATGCTGCGAAGCGGGTCCCAGAAGGCCGGGGTGAAGCCCCAGCCATGGACGAAAATGAGGTGCGGGCTCTTCACGGAACCTGCCGCATGATCCGGATGACAGCCTCGGCCAGCCGGTCGACGTCGTCTGCACTGTGCCGGGCTGTGAGCGAAATCCTAAGCCTGCTGCTCCCAGGGGGGACTGTGGGCGGGCGTACGGCCACTGCCAGGATGCCTTCGTCCTGCAATGCGGACATGGCACGGAGGGCGCGCGCTTCCTCTCCAGCCATGACGGGAACGATCTGAGTGTCCGACAGGCCGGTGTCGAGGCCGTGCGCGTGCAGCGCGGTTCTGAAACGGGCTGCGCACCAAAGCAGGTGTTCGCGCTCTGTGTCCATTCCCAAAATGAGGTCCAGGGCGGCGTCCGCCGCGCCAAGGGCGGCTGGCGGCAGGGCCGTGGAAAAGATGAACCCGGGGGCCCGATTCACAAGGTATTCGCGCACGGTGCTGGAGCAGCACACGTAGGCCCCGTAGCTGCCCAGGGCCTTGCTGAACGTTCCCATGATCAGGCCTTGGGCAATGGCGACGCCGCTGGCCAGGCCGAGCCCCCTCTGTCCCAAAACGCCAACGGCGTGAGCCTCGTCCAGGTAGAGGAAGGCGCCGAAGCGGTCGGCCAAACTGGCCAGTACCTGCACGTCTGTCCGGTCGCCATCCATGGAAAAGACGCTTTCGGAGAGAATGAAGCGTGGTGCAGTCGCGTTGGCATGCTTGGTCAGAAGCGATTCCAGATGATTCAGGTCCAGGTGCCTGAACCGTATCTGCCGGACTCCGGCCAACCGGCAGCCTTCGTGCATGCTGGCGTGATTGAGCTTGTCCGCGAAGACCAAGGGCTCTGCTCCCAGGGCCTGGCGGTCGAGCAGGGCGGCCAGCACCGAGGAGTTGGTCTGGAACCCGGACCCCATCACCAGGGCCGTCTCGCTTCCCTTCAGCCGGGCAAGCTTGGCCTCGAGGGCCTCGTGGATGGGGAGCGTGCCGCAGATAAGCCGGGAGGAGGCGGAGCCAGCGCCCCAGGCATGGGCGTATTCGCAGGCCCGGGCGATGCACTCCGGGTGGCGCGACAGTCCCAGGTAGTCGTTGGAGGAGACGTTCAGCACTCCCGGCCGGGACGGATCGAAGGCCCGGGTTTTTCGCAGACGGTGAAGCCCCTCCAGCTCGGACAGCACAGCCCGGTAGCTTTTCTCAATCACCGGCGATCTCCCAGCCAGCCTTGAGGATGGCTTCAATATCCGCCTTGGCGTCCAAGCCCTTGGTGGTGAGGTAATCGCCGATCATGAGTCCGCTGGCCCCGGCTTCCAATGGCAGTATCCCGCTATTTTGGCCGAAGACGATCTGGCGGCCGCCGCAGATGCGGATGTGGGCATCGGGTAGAAGAAAACGAAAGAGGGCGATTATCTTGAGGGCCTCTTCGGACGAGAGCGGGGCGCGGGTTCCCATGGGAGTCCCGGGGATGGGGAGCAGGAAATTCATCGGCACTGAAGGCACCCCGAGCTCACGCAGGGTCAGTGCCAGTTCGGCCCGCTGGTCCCAGCTTTCGCCCAAGCCCATGATGCCCCCTGAACAAACGTACAGCCCCACGGCAACGGCGTCGCTCACGGTCTGGACATCACGTTCGTAGTCGTGGGTGGTGCAAATTTTCGGGAAGAAACTGCGGGCGGTTTCCAGGTTGTGGTGGTAGGCTTTGAGACCGGCATTCTTCAAAACGGCCAGTTGGTCGCGAGTAAGAACGCCGCAGGACGCGTCCGCTTCCATGCCGAGCTTGGCCACGGCCCGCACCGATTCGAGAAGGTTGTTGAAGTCTTTTCCGGAGGGAGAAAGGCCGCTGGTGACGATGCCGAAGCGCCGCGCTCCCATGTGCAGCATGGATTCAGCCGCTTGAGCAACCTGGGCCGGGCTCATGAAGGGATACACCGGAGCGTTCGTTTCGTGATGCGCGGATTGGGCGCAGAAGGCGCAGTTTTCCGAGCAGCGGCCGCTCTTAGCGTTGACTATGGCGCACAGGCTCACGGTCCGGCCGATCCGCTCGATTCGTATGTCACGGGCGGCGGCCAGAAGCTTAACGAACTGGTCAGCCTTGGCACTGGCCACTGCCTGGACGAAACGGTCCAAGGCCGCTCCGGTCAAGTGCTCACCCGCCCGTACGGATCGTCCTGCTTCGGTGAAGGATAGGTTGCCTATGTGCATGATATCAGGTAGATAATAATTAATCGTCCGACGGCAGCCGCTTTTTGGCGGGCAAGACAATCATTCTTACCCGGCGGGCAAGGGCTTGGCAACAGCCCAACTCCCTGAGGACTCCATGCTCTACGTTCATCCAGCGATGATGCTGTGTCTTATCCTCTTGACGCTCTATGTTTTCACTTTGGGATATGCGCGTTTCAAATCCCAGCATCTGGGGAGAAAAACCATATTCCAGTGGAAGCGTCATGTTCTACTCGGGCGATTCGCCATGGTCGGGCTTGCCGCGGGTATGTGCGGGGGCCTGTTCATGACCTGGTTTTTCTGGGGAGCCCCCTTCGCCGCCAAAACCCATGCTGGAATCGCATTGGTCATGCTGGTGTTAATCGTTTCGGGCACGGCCACGGGCCAGTCCCTGAACAAGACCAAGAAGCCGGGGAACCCTCTGGCCCTGGTCCATGGAATCGGCAACACCCTGTTGGCCATTCTGGCACTTGTGCAGGTGTACACCGGTTACCACGTACTGAAGGATTTCATCTGGTGATAACAGCGAGAATCTATCACGACGTCGTGGCCCACAGCCGGGGCAAGCTCACCGGCATGGGTGTGGACTGGGTGAACCAGCCATCGAAATTCAAGAGCTATGGGGGGTTGCGGCTTTTCTCCCTCCCCAGGGACGTCGACTTGCCAGAGGTCTCCTTGTGGAGAGTTCCAAACCCCGGAGAGGCCAAGCCCCTTGGCCTGGATGAACTTTCGGCCATTTTGTTTCACGGGGCCGGGCTTACCAGGTCGAGCCCCCGCAAGGAACGCGAATCCTTTTACAGGGCGTGCCCATCCGCAGGCGCCCTCTATCCATGTGAAGCATATCTGGCCTGGCCAGGCGGGGCGGGTCTTGATGCCGGACTGTACCACTATGATGTTGGCGGGCATGGCCTGACCGAACTGCGCACAGGGTTTCCAACCCCTGCATCGCTTGGACTGCCGCATCGCTCATCCCTTGAGGGCGAGGCGTTTGTGTTCGTTACGGCCATTTTCTATCGTACCGCCTGGAAGTACCGCACCCGGGCCTACCGCTATCTGAATCTGGACGCCGGACACATGGTGGAAGGATTGGCCCTGGGATTTGGTGCCTACGACGTTCCTGTGCGGGTGGAGCTCAACTTCGACGACGCGGCGGTCGCTGGATTTCTTGGCATTGACGCCGCCCTGGAAGGTTGTTTGAGCGTTATCAGGTTCTGTCCTGGCCATGGCCGGTCCGCCAATGGCAATCTTGGACCGCTGCCTGAAGATTCGGCGTTGGTCAGCAGGTGTTCTCCAGCGGACGCCCCCATGAGCGGGGTGCAGGCCGTGCATTCCGCTTGCTCCAGGCTTGTCGGCCAGGACGCGGCCATGCCGCCGGCCCGGCACACCAGGCTGGGGGCGGGACTGAACTGGCAGGGGTGTGCTTCGCCCAGCGGCTTCTACGAACAGACAAAGCTGTTCCCGGCCATGTCCGCCAGACGCTCCAGGAGAAATTTCATTTCGGATTCGCAGTATAGGGGCGCGATGCTCAAGATGCTGGCGAGCCTGTCCGGCCCTTTGTATCCCCCGGGTGGGCATCCCGCTGAAGAGGCCTGCACAGTGGGGGTGTTGTCCCCTGCGGCGCCGCCTATCCCAATGGGTTTTTCCCTGTTTGACCGTCTGAACATGCGCATCGGCCTGCGCCGTGACGGCGACATGCGCGAAGCCATGGCCAAGGTATGCCTGGACCAGCTCTGGATGCGCGATGCGGCCATGCACGTACTGTTTCTTGTCGATTTTTCCGAGCTGGAACCGTGTCTGGGAGACAGGGGGTACCGGGGAGCGCTCCAGGCTGCGGGGCGGCTGGGGCACAGATTGTATTTGGCCGCTGAATCCCTGGGGATCGGGGCTTGCGGCGTGGGTGCTTTCTTCGACGGGGATGCCGCCGAACTCTTGGGCTTGCCCGACGGGGCTGGGCTTGCCTACGTGGTTGCCGTGGGGCCTACCCGCAGCCGTTAATGCGTACGCTCCTTTAGGCTGCGCATCATTTCGCGTATCATGTCCATGTGGTAGGAAATGAAAACGTTATAGTCATGCTGTGTAGGTGGAACGGGCATGTTGTGCTGCTTTGCCAGCGCATATAGCTGCACGCGGGACATGCGTTCACCATGCTCAAGCATCTGCTTTGCGGTAAAGGCGATAAGTATCGCTTTGTCTTCCTGGGCTTGGTTTGGTGCTGAAGCTTGCTGTTCTTCCTCGGCTTTCTTGGCGAGAGTGGCTTCCAGCATTTCAAGTCGAAGTTCCAGCTCTTCGATTCTCCGTGATGTGGAACCTTCTCCCAAAACATCCGACAGTGGCATCTCTCTGGTGGAATGAAACAGCTCGGGATGTCCTGCCGCAAGTTCTAAAGCCTGTGAGATGGCTTCGCGTTGCGACATGCGGTAAACGGCCTGCAAGGACTCAAGCGCTTGAGCTGCTCCCGCGGTAAGAGTTACGCCGATGGGTTTTCCACCCTCTGCGACTTGCCTGGCACGCCATCTGGTGGCTCGCGCTTTCCCGTTCATGCGGACCTCCACTGCAGGGTACAACTTCTAGAGGCATCTAGCAGTAAGTGCTATGAAATAGCAAGTGTCCAAACCACAGAATGTGCGGATTATATTTGCGCGATAAAGAGGAGTGGCAGAGGGTACGTTGCGTCAAACGATAGAGTGCGAGTGCCCCATATACTGTTCGTCCCATTGGGTATGCCAGACAAGAGTCTGTAGCCGTACACGCGTTCCTGTTTTCCATTTACGATTGAAGGCCAGCGTCCATGCCGCGCTTCAGGTAACTACAGGCTTTTGGTGTGGGTTACGGCCTATTCGACCACCTTTGCCAACATTCCGTAAGGTGACAACAGAACTGTTTTCATGGGATAAACCAAGATCGAACCTGAACTTGGAGGCCAGGCATGCCCGCCCGTATCGTTCTTTCTCTCATGCTGATTCTGGCAACAGCCGCCGGGTGCTCCCCCCGGCTGAGCCTGTTCGGGGATCCGGCATCAACGTCGCTTACACAGTCCGTGCTTGAAGGGAGCGGTTCCGCAAAGGTATTGGTGCTGCCCGTGAGCGGCTTCATCGGCCTGGGGCCACGCCAGGGTCTTTTGTCCTCACGCCCGGGAACGGTGCAGGAAGCGACGGCCATCTTGAGAAAAGCCGCCAAGGACAAGAACGTGAAAGCCCTGGTGCTTCTCATCGACAGCCCTGGCGGCACGGTGGCCGGTACGGACATGCTTTTTAAGGAGATCGAGGCGTACAAGGCTTCAACGCATGTGAAGGTTGTGGCTCAGGCAATGACCGTATGCGCTTCAGGCGGCTATTACCTGGCCCTGGCAGCCGACGAGATCCAGGCCACCCCGGCTTCCGTGGTCGGATCCGTTGGGACGCTCTTTGTTTCGCCAAAGCTGGCGGGGCTCATGGGCAAAATCGGGGTTGATGCCGAGGTGACCAAGTCCGGATCGCTCAAAGACATGGGCTCGCCCTTTCGGGCCTCAACCGAAGAGGAGCGCCGCATCACCCAGGAGATGATCGATCAGATGAACGCCATGTTCCTGGAGCTTCTGGCATCTAAACGGAAGCTCTCACGCTCCCAAAAGGACGAGGCCGCCAGGGCGGGTGTGTACGCCGGGGGGAAGGCCAAGGAGCTTGGGCTTGTGGACAGGCTGGGATATCCCAGGGACGCCCTGGCCAGGGCCAAAGCCCTTGCCGGAGTGGCGGAAAACGCCAAGGTGGTGGTCTACCGCAGGTCGAAATACGAAGACGACACCTACTACAATGCGGCAACCGGGCAATGGGGCGGGGAGGGAGCCAAGACGCTCGGGGTCAGCATCGGCCTGGAGAGCCTGGGAATGCCTGTGGACGCCGGATTCTACTACCTCTGGCCCCAAGCGCTGCCGGAACAGTGGCGATGATATCCAAAGGAGAAAGCTATTTTTGGCGTGAGGCTTGCTGATGGCGAACGCGAAAGGGATTCAAACGCCCAAAGTCTGTGAAGCGGGGCAGGGCGCGCGCGAGGGAGGTCCGCAGACCCTCTCCGGGGTTGCGCGCAAGGCCTCCGGGCTTCTGGTGCGATGGAGCGGTGCACTGCTCCAGGCGGCTGGTCTGGGCCCTGTGCTGGACGTGGCCTGCGGCGACGGGAGAAACGGCCTGTATCTAGCAGGTCTCGGGGCGCGCGTTGTGCTCGTGGACAAATCCTCGCTTGCCCTGGAGAGCGTGGCCGAGGCGGGCCACCCGGAGAACGTCCGGTTCATGCGGCTTGACCTGGAAACACCTGAACCGCCTGTTTTCGAGGCCCAGGCCTTCGGCGCGGTGATGGTCTTTCGATATCTGCACCGCCCTCTCATTGGGGGGCTGCGCGATTGCCTGATCCCCGGAGGCATGTTCGTCTACGAGACGTACCTGGAGGGCCAGGAAGCCTACGGCAAACCCCGCAATCCGGACCATCTGCTTGGGCGCGGCGAGCTGGCGGCCTGGTTTGAAGGTTGGGAGGTGCTTGAGCATTACGAGGGTTTCCTGGACGATCCGCCCCGGGTCATGGGCCGAATCGTCTGCCGCAAGCCTTCCCCGGTTGCCAGCGGAGCATGCCCCTGATACCACCGCCACCACATCACCGTGAGGTTATCCCATGCGCCTAGTTCTACTCGTCATAAGTTTTCTCTTGCTCGTTACCGCTGCCGTGTCCCACGCCCAATCCGAACGCGACGGCAAGGATTGGCAAGAGCGCAACGATTCCTGGAAGTACGCCTACATGACAGGTATTCTGGACGGCGTGACCACAGGCGCCGACTTCACCATGCCCACCCTGTCCAAGGGCAGCATCGTGCTCTACAAGGAAGACAAGGCCTGCCTGGAGAAAACCCAGACCACCTTCGACTACAATACAAGCCGGTTCTTCTTCGGGCTTTCGCTCAAGGATTTCGTGGAGGGGCTCGACGCCTTCTACAAGGACCCTGCCAACCGGGCCATCCCGGTGAACAAGGCGGTTCGGGTGTGGGCTTTGCAGCGAAAAAACATCCCGGAGGCAGCCGAAATACTCAGGCAGCTTCGCGAGGAATGGAGCCAGGCGAAGTAGCTGCGCTCACTTTTTTTTCGGCGTCTCCTGGGGAGGAAGGCATTTGGTGGCCAGCAGGTCGCTGTATTCGTCGGCGTAGATGCTTAACATCACCATGGCCAGGGCCAGGATCATGGGGCCGTAGAGGATTCCCAGCGGACCGAAGTACTTGATGCCGCCGATGATGGAGAGGAACACCCAGAAGGTGGACATCTGCGCCTGGCCTTTCATGAGCATGGGCCGTACGAACGAGTCGATGCCGGAGACGATGATAGCGCCCCAACCGGCGATGATAAGAGCGCCCTTCCAGTCCCCGATGATGAGCAGGTACAGCGCGGCCGGACCCCAGATGAGCAGGGTGCCGACAACGGGCACCAGGGACGCGAACCCCATCATGGCTCCCCAGAAAAGGGCCGGGATGCCCACGATGGCAAGGCCAAGGCCGCCCACCACGCCCTGGCAGATGGCCACCAGGAAGCTGCCCACCACCACGGAGCGGGCCACGTCGCGAAGCTTGCGCAGGATGCGGTCTTCCTGGGCGTCGTGCAGCGGGGAAAGATGCTTGAGCTGCACAAGCATGGACTCGCCGTCGAGAAAGAGGAAGAACAGCACGAAGAGCATGATCAAGAAGTCCAGGAGCACCCCGATGAAGTTGCCGAGCAAACGGGTGCCAAGGTCGATGGTGAGCTGTCCGAGATTTTTGGAAAGGTCCAGCAGGCCGCCCCTGATGTCGACCTTGCTCAGGTCGAATTCAAGCCAGGGGAAAGCCTCGTTTAACCAGTTGACGTAGGGAGCGAAGCTCTCGTCCTTGAGCCAGGTTTCCAGGTGGGCGGCCTTGAGCCATGTCTGCAGGGCGTTCAAGGATTTCGCTGCCTGGCCGATAAGCGCCCCGGTGAACAGGAACATGGGCAGGATGATGAGCAGGGTGACCAGTACGGTGGAAACGAGCGCGGCAACCACGTCCTTGCCGTTCAATTTGGTCCTCAGCCGCTGGTGGAACGGGTGGAGCAGGCTGGCCAGGATAATGGCCACGAAGATGTTGTGGACGAAGGGATTCAAAACCTGGAATGCGAAGTAGAGGGATACCGCGAGTATGCCCAAGAGAAAGAAAGAATAGATTTGCTGCTGCTTGTCCATGGCGTTCCCTTCGAGTCGTATGAATGACCATGGCTCCTTTAACAGAGTTGAGAACCGGCGAAAAGAGCCAATTCAAGGACTGAGGCGATCAGGCACCCATGCTTCCAACTCCCAGACAATCCTGGCCGGATGTGGCTCCGGAACTGTTGACCGAGATCGGCCAGCCAGAGCTCACGCAGGACATGGCCAGGCAATGGTCCCTGGTGCTTTTGTCCAGGCGGGTGCCGCACAGGGTGCGCCAGGGCTGGCCGGGACTTCGGCTTCTGGTTCCGGCTTCCCGTCGCGAGGAGGCACTCGGCGAGCTCCAGGCCTACCTTAAGGAGAATCCGCCCGAGCCGGTGGCCATTCCAGACTTCAGGGCCAAGCCCTCCTCCTGGGGGGAGCTGCCCGGAGTGCTGTGGAGCCTCTCCATTGTCACGGTTTTTCTGACCATGACCGGGTCTGAAAACACCCTCGGAATTTTCCTGAAAGACTGGCATACGCGCGGCAGCGGCGACACCGGGCTCATGGCCGCCGGTGAACTGTGGAGAGCCGTTACCGCGTTGACCCTGCACGCCGATATAGCCCACCTGGTCGGGAACGTGTGCCTTGGGGGCACGTTTCTTTTGTTGCTGGCCGGCGAGATTGGTCTGGGCTCGGCCTGGTTCTTGTCTCTGGCCGGGGCCGTCTGGGCCAACCTGGTCAAGATTCCCCTGCAGGCCAGCGGCTACAGATTTCTGGGCTCATCCACCGCGGTCTTCGCCGCGCTCGGTGTTTTGGCCGGGGTCAGGCTCATACGCCTCGGCCGGAATCTGAGCTGGCGCCGGGCCCTGCCATTTGCGGCCGGACTCATGATTCTGGCCTTTCTGGGCGTGGGGTCGGAGGAAGAGGCCCGCAGGATCGATCTTGCCGGGCACTTTATGGGATTCGGGGCCGGGTTCGTTCTGGGGCTTGTCTACGCCGGCCTGGAGCGGATTACGAAAAAAAACGGCCGCCCGCTCTCCCCGTGGCTGGGAACAGCGGCGGCCATGACGGTTATTCTTGCCTGGGCCTGGGCCCTACTTGCATGATCTCTTGTCTTTGGGGGACTCCTGACCGAAGTCCGGGCCGACGCGGGGTATTCAGCCCCCGCCGCCTTCGATTTTCGGGAACAGCTTGTTTATGATGATGGCTCCCCCCACGACTATTGCCAGGAAAAGCAGCGCGTCCAGCATTGGCGTCTCCTCTTTAATTCTAGTTAAAGAGTGTAATTCCAAATTTCACGGTTGGAAAGAGGGATGGAAAACATATTCCGGAACGAATGGTTCGTGATGGTTTAATTCCTTCAATTCTTTACACAAGCCTTAAGCGTGCGTTACAAAGGCAAGCAAGCCGCACTGAAACAGGGGAATGGGAGACACGTATGGAGCCTCGCCGCGTTCTGGCCGAAAAGGAAGACATTCTCTACCAGACGAAAAAGCATTGGGCCGTTTTCATCAAGGCTGCCGTCTATTTCGGACTGGCCGGGGCCGTGCTCGCCTACAAAGATCCAATTTTGGCGGCTGTCCAGTTCACTCCTCCCGAAGATTTCAAGCGGATATTGCCCCCCCTCATCAACGGCACGGTAAAGACAGTCTGTTTCACGGCGGCCGTAATCTTTGGCCTGTTCGGCATGGCCAGGCTTTTGAGCTTTTTCAGCAACAAGGTGCTCGTCACCACCAAACGGGTCATCCAGCACGACGTGCTTTCCGGCTCCCTCTTCTCCATCGACCTGGGGCGCATCGAATCGGTCCGAGCCTGCACCGGGCTTCTCGGGTCGCTTTTGGGCTACGGCCGGGTCCTGTTGGTCACGGGGTCTGGGCAAAGGATCGTCATTTCCAACTTAAGAAAACCCCACGAGTTCGAGCGCGAACTCTTTGGGGCCAAATGATTGCCCGCGACAAGCTTTGGGCGTATGGTCCCCGCCGTCGATAAGGGCGGACCACTCACAAGACCATGCGCTTCACCACACGACCCCGCATTCTGAGGATCGGCATCCTTTTTAAGCTGATTCTGGTTTTCACCTCCATATTGGTGATCATCTATTTCACCACGTCCAACATCTTCGACTACCAGCAGGGGATTGTGAACATCTCCCGCGAGGTGGTGAAGGTGCGCTTCGAGGTGCTCTCCATCTCGCAGGGCATGGTGGACAGCCTGCTCTCCATGGAAGAGAACCAGAAGAAATACGACGTGTTGCGCCAGGACAATTACAAACAATATTTCGTGTCCGCGCTGAAGGAATACAAACGCAACCTGGGTTCGATCCAGTGGTTCAGCTATTCCGGCTCCGAGGTATGGGGCCGTCTGCAACAGGATTTCCAGCAGACCCTGCCGAATCTGGCGGACCCGGACGACATCACCAAAGGCCAGCTCCCCTGGGTGCCTCAAGAGAAGCTCAACGAGTGGCTGAACACCATCTTGAGCTCCAAGCAGGCCAACGAGCGCTTCATCGAATCAAGCATGCGCGAGCTTTACGCCTGGAGCGAACGTTCGGTACGAGCCGGCATGATAGGCTTGGGTATTTCCATGGCCGTGGCCCTGTTCGGCAGCGCGTACCTCACCTATTCCCTGTTCCTGCCCTTGCGTGAACTGCGCCGGGGCATCCGGGCCTTCACCCTGGACGGAAAGCTCAAATCCGTGCGGGTGATCTCCCGGGACGAACTGGGCGAGCTGGCCCAGGCCTTCAACGAGATGACCGCCCGCCTGACCGAGGAAGAGAAGATGCGCACGGACTTCATCGACATGTTAAGTCACGAGATCCGCACGCCGCTCACCTCCATACGCGAGTCCGTGAACCTCATGCGCGAGCAGGTTCTGGGAGACATCAACGACCGTCAGAAGCGTTTTTTGGACATCGCCTCCTCGGAACTGGAGCGCATCTCGAAGTTGCTCGGGCGTCTGATGCAGGTCTCCAGCATGTCATCTCGCTTCATCACCCTGAGCTTCAAACCCGTTGACCCCGTTCATCTGCTTCATGAAACAGTGGACAAGGCCATGCCTTCGGCCGAAGCCAAGAAAATTACCATAAACGCCCATTGCGTCCCGGATGTTCCGTCAGCCATGGCCGACACCGAGCACCTGCGCCAAGCTCTTTTGAACCTCATAGGCAATGCCGTGAAGTTTTCGCCCCCGGGGTCGGTGGTGGAAACCTCGCTGCAACTCGCTGACGGCGGAAATCAGCTCCTTTTTTCCGTGGTGGATTCGGGGCCTGGCATCCCGGAAGGTGAGCAGCCTTTGGTATTCAACAAGTACTACCGGGGAGAGCAGCTCAAAAAAACCGCCGACGGCATTGGCCTTGGGCTTTCCATCGCCAAGAACATCGTTGAGGCCCACGGCGGCAAGATATGGCTCTCAAGCAGGCCTGGACGGGGCAGCACGTTTTTCTTCACCATACCCATCGCCCGGGAGACACAGTAACATGAACGCGCGACTGAAACCATTGCAGGCAACAAGCCCAGTCCTTCTGGCGATGCTTCTGGTTCTGACCATGGCGGCCTGTTCGCCCAAGAAAACAGTGCCTGTTGAGCCTGAGGCGGCCCAGCCGGTGGCCGTCAACCCCGATACGCTGGACGTGGAAACCGCATACGCCGAAGGGCTGCACGCTTTCTGGATAGGCAGTTATAAATCGGCCGCGGCCCTGTTCGAGAACCTGGCCCGCCGTCCCGACGACCACCCGTTCCGCTCCAAGGCCCTTTTCGGCTTGGCCTGCGCCAAACTGGCCGGAGCGGAGAACCAGGAGGAGTTCAAGGCCGCGCGCCTGGTCTGGCAGGAGTGGGAGCATGCTTCATCCGGCGCCGTGGGCCAGGCTGACCCGCGAATGATCACCCCGTTCATCCAGAACGCCAAGATCATGCTCGGCGGCAAGGAATCGCGCGATTTCAAGTTCCCGTTCGGAAAGGCCGGGACCTCGGAGCAGGATCTCGCCAAGCGTTTGCAGGAGAAGGAAAAAGAAGTAATGGTCCTGCAAAAGCAGATTAAAGCCCTGGAAGCCATACATCGCGAGATTCAGGAAAAGAAGAAACTGTCGACCCAATAGACATGGCAGCAACACAGCTTCGCAAGACAATACTCGTTGTGGACGACGATTCGCACATCCGCGAGGTTCTGGACGTGCGGCTCTCGTCCGCCGGGTATGAAGTCATCCAGGCTTCCGACGGCGGGGAAGCTCTGGAACTACTTGGCGGCACCCCCGTGGACCTGGTGATCTCGGACATCCGCATGCCCGGGCTCGACGGACTGGAGCTTCAGGCCCGCCTGGAGAAAACCGCGCCCACGCTGCCCATCATCTTCCTCACGGCCTACGGTTCCATTCAGGACGCCGTGAAGGCCATCAAAAGCGGCGCTGTGGACTACCTTACCAAGCCTTTCGAAGGGCGTGAGCTTCTGGACAAGGTGAGCAAGGTCCTCTCCAAATCCGGCCCTGGCACGAGTTTCGTGGCCCCTTCCGCCCCCAAGAAGGACGGGGGCATGTGGGAAACCCGCTCCCCCAAAATGCTGGAACTGGCCAAGATGGTGGAGAAGGTGGCGGCGCGGGACGTGAACGTGCTGCTGCTGGGGGAATCGGGCACCGGCAAGGAGCGCATCGCGCACCTTATTCATTCCCTGAGCCCTCGCCGGGAACATCCCCTGGTGGTCGTGGATTGCGGCTCAACCCCGGCCAGCCTGCTGGAATCCGAGCTTTTCGGGCATGTGAAAGGCTCCTTCACCCATGCCGTGCGCGACAAAAAGGGCCTCATCGAGGAGGCCCACAAGGGAACGCTCTTTCTGGATGAGATCGGCAACATCTCCACCGAGATGCAGGTCCGTCTGCTGCGTTTTCTGGAGAACCGCAAGATCAGGCATATCGGCGACACGCGCGAGATAGCGGTGGACTGCCGGGTGATCGCGGCCACCAATGCTGATCTGGCCCAGGACGTTGCCGAGGGCAACTTCCGGGAAGACCTGTACTACCGGCTTCGGGTGGTCACGGTGAACGTTCCTCCGCTTCGCGAGCGCAAGGAGGACATCCCGATCCTGGCCGAACATTTCGCCGAATCCTTCTGCAAGGATCAGGGAATGGCTCCGCTTGCGATTCCCCGCGAAACCATGGAGTTCATAAAAGAGTATTCCTGGCCCGGAAACATACGGGAATTGAAAAACGCCATCGAAGCGGCCATCGTGGTTTCCAACGACGGCGTGCTCACTCCAGACGACCTGCAGGTCGCCCCGGCGTCGAAACCAGGCAAGGCCCGCCAGGAAGCCATGTCCCTGGACGAAAGCGAGAAGCTCGCCATCATCCGCGCCCTGGAAAAGTCCAACTGGGTGCAGAAGGATGCTGCCCCGCTTCTCGGCGTCAGCCGCCGGGCCTTGAACTACAAGATACAGAAATACGCCATCGAGATTCCCACCAGGCGCAAGGCCCCGAAACCCCAGTAACGGCCGCACGCGGAAGAACAGCCGCACCGGCTTCGTACGGCCCTTCGGATTCACTCATTTTTTCGCTCCGGCCTGAGGATCAAAACAGCTTCTTTCTGTTTTTGCCGATGCTCATCAGGTGCGGCTGATGCGAAACCGTGGAATAGCTCCTGACAGCCGTTGCATATTCGCGTGATACCGCCATGAAGAAGAAGGCCGCCCCGTATTCGAGGCGGCCATTCTGGTTTTGCTGCTTAGGCTGCGGATTGGACGGCAGAGACCGGTGGAGGCTTGGACCACTTGTCCGCCAGGCTGGCCAGCTGGTCCAGGGCCTGGGCGCGATCCGCTCCGGTAAGCCCGGCAATCTCGCTTCTCAAAGTGTCGATCAGGAACTCGCCTGCTGTACCGGACTCTCCATCCAAAGCCCCTGGTGGCGACTTTGCGAACCAAGTCTTGGCGAGATCCGCCAGATCGTCCAAAGCTGCTGCGAGGTCGTTTCCGGAAAGCTCAGCCAGTTCATTTTCGAGAATGCCCGCCATGAAATTGAGTGTCTCGAGTCCTTCTTCACCCGCACCATCGGCTATTGCGGACGTTCCGCCGGAACCGGCATTGCTTGCTGTTTGAGTCGCGGATGCGCCTCCGGTTCCGGCATTGCTCGCGGCCTGGGCGCTTCCGGAATTGGTGGTGCTGGCATTGCTTGCCGTTTGAGCGGTTGACGAGTTTGTCGTGCTGGCGTTGCTCGCAGTTGAGACTGTGGAGCTCGACGAGCTGGTTGTGGATGTCGTTTTCGTCGTGGCCGCAGCGGATACGGTCTTGGTGAGGGCCACCACAGAGGAAGTCTTTTTGGCTGCGGGCGTGGCTGATGCGGCGGTGGAGGCCGCCTCAGCTTGCGTTGCCTGGGCAGGATTCATGGCGGCCATCTGTTGGGCGATCATGGTTTGGAAGGCCATGAAAGCCGGAATGTTTCGCTGGCTAAACGCCAATGAAGCCTGGAAATTGAGGTTCTGCAAAAGCGCGTTCTGCTGAGCCGCCGGAGTGTCTTCAGAGCTGGCCTGCGGCTGAGCTGCGGCCTGGGCCATGAGATTGGTCTGTATTTGGGCGGCTTGAGCGGCCAGAATTACGCTCGGATCAGTGGCCTGGGCCGCAACTTGTTCAGTGGGCTGTTGCTGCACCCCTGATGCCTGCTGGGCATTGGCCGCAAGAACCTGGGCAAGCTGGGCCGCGAATTGGGCAGGGTCGCCCAGGTTGGCCGTGTTCTGTTGGGACGTATGTCCCGTATCCAATGTTGTTTGGTCCAGAGCGGTGATCATGGCATCCCCTCCACGCGGGCAGAAAGGAAAAATCTGCCGGGTAATCTTCTCTCCGAACAGTAAAAGCAAAGGCTGTGCCTCAGGTGTGGCGGAGCGGGTCGCCGCGGGCCTCCATGGAACGCGCTTTGCAAATGATTTCGTATGCATTGCGGGAGGAAAAAATGAGCGTAAACAGCATCACCACCCAGAGCCTGATCGCGTCGCTTGGATATTTGAATGTCGACCAGAACCAAGACACGTCCGCAACGTCGTCCCTGTCGCCTGTTTCGGCATATTCCGAGTCTTCGGGCATAAGCACCGGTGCCGCGCCTACCAGCATCTCCCAGGTGGGCATTCTGTTGAGCAATTTGTCTTCTTTGGAAAAGAAAGATCCCGAGGCGTTCCAGGAAAGGGCCGCCCAGATAGCCCAGGATTTTCATGACGCCGCTGAACAATGTACGGACACTTTGCAGCGCTACAGTCTGGAGACCATGGCCGAACAGTTTTCCAACGCGGCGCTCTCCGGTTCCATGTCCAGCATCAACATGGGCGCCACCGCCACCACCTTGGCCCGGGCCTACACGTCGCAGTCGAGCCTGACCCTGCTCGACTACATGAACGGCTCTCAGGGGGCGGATTTTTCCGGCCAGCTGACGTCCATCATGACCGCGAATCTCTCCAGCAAGCTCAACGGGGTGTCCAGGTAGCACCAATGGGTCTTGCGACCGTTGCCTTCTGCAATACTAAAAGGCCGCGCCAGGGATGTCCCGGCGCGGCCTTTCTCATATGTGTGTTCCGGTAGAGCTTGCCGTGTGAACTCAAGCGGCGCATCGCTAAGGATGGCCACATCCTGGGATGGTCACGGAGCCGGAGTGCTTACGGACGAACCTTCTTCTAGATGATGCCGTGGAGTGGTCCGCCCGGCGCACCGAGGCTGTCCGCGAACTTCTCAGCGTCCGGATCGGGATCGAGTTGGGGAGCGTGGTAGGTCTTGAGCCGCGCGTCGATGATGATCGGTCCCTGGCACCCCCAATGCTTGCAGTGGGTGAACTCGCCCACTCCGTAGGTGTCCGTGGCCGGGTCGGAGCGGGTAAAGGTGACCCACAGGAAGTTCGCCCAGGATGCGGCCGTGAAGGCTGCATCGTCCGCAACCACGACCAGGGGGAAACCCTCGAGCCCAGCTTCGGCGGTCATGGTCCGGGCCAGTTCTTCCATGAGCGGGTCATGCTGGTCCCGTCCTGTGGCGTGGGGCGGCCCCTGGATGATAAGGATGCCCGGCGCGAAGAGACGGGCCTGGCCGAAGCCCTTTGCGAGGCACAGTCCCGTGGGCATCTCCTTCCCGAGTTCCCTGCGCTTCTCTCCCGTTACGGCGATGACAACCTTCGACCCCTGATTGAGGCTGATGCCGGAGTAATCCAAGGTGTCTATGGTTGTCCGGGTGATGAAGTGGAGGTCCCTTTTGGGGTCGATCCGCTCCAGCATGTGCCGAAAGAAGGCCTTGACGTCGTGGCAGTGCAGTGCGGGGTTGTCTTCCTTGGCCGCAATGAGGACGTACTTGGAGAGGGAGGTCTGCGTGGTGCCAAGGAGCGAGAGGGCGTTGGTGATGAGTTCCTGGGGTGTTCTCTCGGCGGCGTAAGGGACGTAGCGCTCGCTGCCCAGGGCCAGGAGGAGGGGATGGACTCCGGCCTCGTCCACGGCATGGACCTCATGGACGCCGCTGAATACGGTGGACACAAGCGGCGCGGTGAGCTCGTGGATGAACGCGCCGAAGACCGTGTCCTCCTGGGGGGGCCTGCCCACCGTGGTGAACGGCCAGACCGCGCCCTGCCTGTGGTAGACCTTGTCCACCGTGAGCACCGGGAAATCGTGAGCGAGGCTATAGTAGCCGAGATGGTCGCCGAAGGGGCCTTCCGGGAGTTCCCGCCCAGGAGCGACGTGGCCGGTGATGCAGAAGTCCGCTTCCGCGAGGATGGGCAGCCCTCCGGGCCGGTCGACCATGTCCATCCTGCGCCCGCCCAGAGCCCCGGCAAAAAAGAGTTCCGGCATCCCCTCGGGAAGCGGCATGACCGCTGCCACGGTCATGGAAGGTGGACCGCCCACGAAAATATTCACCTTGAGCGATTCGCCCCGGGCGAGAGCTTCGCCGTGATGGTGCCCGATTCCCCTGTGGATCTGGTAATGGAGGCCGACTTCCCGGTCCGGTTCGAAGTGTTGCCCGGTGAGCTGGACCCGGTACATGCCGATATTGGAGCGGGCAAATCCGGGGTGGGCCAGGCTTTCGGTGTAGACCTGGGGCAAGGTCACGTAGCCGCCTCCGTCATTCGGCCAGGACTTAAGTTGCGGCAGTTGGGAAATGCGCGTCTCGTTCGCCAGAACGGGGCCGTCCTTGACCCGCCTGGGCAAGGCGTGGACAAGGGCCGCCGGGACCCCGAGATGTCTCCAGGGGCGCTTGAAGGCCTCCATGGGGTCGAGCTTCAGCTGAAAGAGGCTCTCGATGGCGCGCAGGGTCTTGCGGAAGATGAACTTGGTCCGCGCCATGGTCCCGAACACGTTGCCAACCATGGGGAAGGGGGTACCCTTGACGCGGGTGAACAAAATGGCGGGGCCTTTCGCCTGAAAGACCCGGCGCTGGATGGCCGCGACCTGCTGGTCGGCGTCGACCTCCACGTCAATGCGCCTTAGTTGCCCTGTCGCTTCCAGATCTTGCAGGCACTCGGAAAGATTTCTGTAGCTCATCCGTCCTCAAAAGAAGCTAGAGATATTCCACCAGCTTCACGCTGGTGTTTCGCAGCCGAAAGCTCATGAGCCGCGCGATGTTTATGGTGAGCTTCAAGGCCAGGGGCATGTTCTTCGCGCACAAGGCGTCGAACTGCTGTTTGGTGAGCATAAGCAGCGACACGTCGTCCAGGGCCTTGCAGGTGGCGGAGCGCGGCGGTCCCTCTATGAGGGCCAGCTCGCCGAAGGCGCGTCCGGGGCCGATGCGCACCAGGCACTTGGGCCTGTGGTCCGGCGAGGCGTCCTGCTTGGTGACCTCGATGCTTCCTTCGAGGATGATGGCCATGGAGTCGTCGGGATCGCCCTCGCGGAAAATGATCTCGCTTTTGGGATACCTGCACAGGCTCATGTATCCGCAGAGCGCCTTTATGTCGTCTTCGGTGAGGTCCTTGGCCCAGGTGGAGCTGTCCAGCATCTCCATGAGCTTCGGGCCGACTTCGGGATCGTGGAAGAGGTCTTCGCAGCTGTCGTAGTCCATTGATCGCCTCCGTCGACGAATATGCCACAGGGCAAAAAAAACCGCTAGGCCGTGGCGGCCTCCCGGGCATGTTCTCGGAGCACGCGCCTTAATACCTTACCCACCAGGGTCTTGGGCAGCTCATCCCGAAATTCCACCAGCTTTGGGGTTTTGTAGGCGGCCAGTTTCTCCCGGCAGAAGGCCATTATCTCCTCCCGGCTTGGCGTGGCGCCGGGCTTGGGAACGATGTACACCTTGACCACCTCTCCGCGGGAGCGATGGGGCACGCCCACTGCGGCCACGTCCGCCACCTTGGGGTGCTCGTGCAGCACCTCCTCGATCTCGCGGGGGTAGACGTTGTAGCCGCCGGTGATGATCAGGTCCTTCTTGCGGTCCACGATGAAGAAGTAGCCGTTCTCGTCCATGGTGGCCACATCCCCGGTGTGGAGCCAGCCGTCCTTGAGGGTTGCGGCTGTGTCTTCGGGCCGGTTCCAGTAGCCGCGCATTACCTGTGGCCCCTTGATGACCAGTTCGCCGGGCTGGCCCGGGGCCATGGCGGCTTCGCCGTTCTCCACGTCCACCACCCTGGCGAAGGTGTCCGGGAAGGGCAGGCCGATGGACCCGGGTTTTCTCTGACCCACGATGGGGTTGAAATGGGTGATGGGCGAGGCTTCGGTCAGGCCGTAGCCCTCGATGATGTCCGCTTCGGTCACCTCGCTGAAGCGGCGAAGTATCTCCACCGGCAGCGGAGCGGAACCGCAGATGCAGTAGCGCACGCTTTTCAGGTCGTAGCGGGGCAGGGCCTTTTGCTGCAACAGGGCCATGTACACCGATGGGGTGCCGGGAAACACGGTGGGCTTGTACCGGGCGATGGCCTTCAAGGTGGCCAGCGGGTCGAAGCGCGGCAGGGGTACCACCGTGGCCCCGCAGGCCGTGGCGAAGTTGATGTTCACCGTGAGCCCGTAGATGTGGAAAAAAGGCAGGAGCCCGAGAAAGACTTCGGCCTTGTCGCCTATGGCGTGCAGGATGGCCTTGGATTGCTGGGCGTTCACCGACAGGTTCCGATGCGAGAGCATGACCCCTTTTGAGATGCCGGTGGTGCCGCCGGTGTACTGCAGCGCGGCCAGGTGCCCGGAGGGATCGATGCCATCGTCGTAGTAGGGTTCCGGGGCGAAGGCCGTTTTCCAGTCGCGCACGCGCACCCCGTCCAATTGAAGACCGGGCAGCTTGCCTTCGCGCCAGGCCTTGAGCCTGTAAATCCAGTTGAGGGGAAAGCCCAGGCCGCCGCAGACCCGCGTCACCAGGATGCGCGTTAGCGGCATGCGGGTCAGAAGCCTTTTGTGTTTGGCCCACAGGAGGTCCAGCACGATAAGCACCTTGGCCCCCGAGTCCTCCAGGATGTGCGTGAGTTCCGTCTCCATGTAGAGTGGATTGACGAAGACGGCTGTGGCCCCGGCGTAGAGCGTTCCCCAATAGCTGATCACGGTCTGGGGCAGGTTGGGCAGCATGATGGCCACCCGGTCCCCCCGGGCGACGCCCATGTCGCGAAGTCCCTTTGCGAAGCGGCCGGCCTTGCGCCGTAGCGTTTTGTAACTCACGCGCCAGTTCTGGAAGGCCACTGCGGTTCGTTCGGGAGTCTCAAGGGCGGCCCGGTCGAGCAGGGCCGTCACGGGTTCCTCACGGTAGTTGATGTGAGGAGGGACCTTCGGGTCGTAATGGGCCAGCCAAGGATGTGGTGTGTCGGGCATGGGCGGTTGTATCGTTCGGGTTCAATGTGGCTACTCTTAGCGTATCGAACAATGCAAAACAATGTCCCACCCGCCTTGAAAGCTCCTCAAGGAGGTGAATGCTCCCTGCCGGACCGCGGTTTGGCTCCCGTCAGGCTTTACGCGGTGCATGATTGTCTGCTATGTCGATCGCCTTTGGCAAAGGCAGGAATATGCACGGCATACAGATTGAACGGCATCCGTCCCCCGAACGCCTGTCCGCTTTGGGTGTCTGGGACTGGCCCATCTGGGAAAAGGAAGCCTCCGAATTCCCCTGGACTTACGATTCCACCGAAGTGGCGTACTTCATGGACGGCCAGGTGGTCGTCACCCCGGCAGGCGGGGAGCCCCTTACCATGGGCAAGGGCGACCTGGTGATCTTCCCGTCCGGACTCACGTGCGTCTGGAACATCATCGAGCCCGTGCGCAAGCACTTCAATTTCGAGTAAGCACTTTTTTTCGTAAAAGACCAGGCGCCACGAGCGCCCGTTAAGCGGCACAGGAGCGGCTATGAGCACCATTACTAAATTCATGGACCATCATTTCAGGCATTTCAACGCCCGCGAGACGTTGGATGCCGCAAAGGCCTGGAACAAGCTTCTGGACGACGGCGGCCAGATGTTTCTGACCATGGCCGGGGCCATGAGCACCGCCGAGATCGGCATCATCCTTTCGCGCATGATCCGCGCGGGCAAGGTCCACACCATCTGCTGCACGGCGGCCAACCTGGAAGAGGACCTCTTCAACCTCTTCAACCACAACGAATACAAGATGGTCCCACACTACCGGGATCTTTCACCAGAGGCCGAGAAGGAGCTCTACGACGAGGGTTTCAACCGCGTCACCGACACCTGCATCCCCGAAGGCATCATGCGCCAGGTGCAGCGCGAGATCACCAGACTCTGGAAGAAGGCCGCCGACGAGGGCACCCCGAAGTTCCCGTACGAGTTCATGTATGAGCTTCTGGACCAGCCCGGCATCGAGAAGCACTTCCAGGTGCCCGCCGAGGACTCCTGGGTGCTGGCCGCCAAGGAGATGGGGGTGGTGATTTACACTCCCGGCTGGGAGGACTGCACCTTGGGCAATATTTTCGTTTCCGAGATCATCCGCGGCAACGTGAAGAGCCATGCCGCCATCCGCCACGGCACCGAGCAGATGGAGCATTTGGCCAAGTGGTACATCGAGATGGGCAAGAAGAAGGTGCCCATCGGGTTCTTCCAGATCGGCGGCGGCATTGCCGGTGATTTTCCGATCTGCGTGGTGCCCATGCTGATTCAGGATCTGGAACTGGAAGACACGCCGTTCTGGGCGTATTTCTGTCAGATCAGCGACTCGACCACGAGCTACGGGTCGTATTCCGGTGCTGTGCCGAATGAAAAGATCACCTGGGGCAAGCTGGATATTCATACGCCCAAGTACATGATCAATTCGGACGCAGCCATCGTGGCGCCGCTGATATTCAGCTACGTGCTGGGTGACTAGGCGCTAGAAAGACGCTGAAAATGTTGACGGTTAATGAGAGGCCGCTCCCGGAAGGGGGCGGCCTTTATTTCTGTTCCGAAATCGCTTCGGCCGCATGGACCAGAAAGCCGGAACGGGTCATGCCAAGCTTCTTCGCCGCCGCGTCGATCCTTTCCAGCCTATACTTGGGCACGCTGATATTCACCCGCACCGGCTCCCTGTCCAGAAACGACAAATCCACCTCCACATAAGCCAGCACCCCACCTTCGGCCTCGACCATGTCCAGCACAGCGTCTGGCGCGCTGACCTCCGGGGCGTGCCCCGCGTCGAACAGGTACGCTTCCACGGCTTCCTGCACGTTGGCGAGTGCCTCTTCCAGCGTGTCGCCCGACGTGTAGCAACCGGGCATGTCCGGGATAGTCACGCCGTAGCTTACGCCGTTCTCGGTATGAAGAATCACGGGGTAGTGCTTGTGCATGTGCCTCTCCTATTTGGGTGGCCAGGGCCAACCGGCCTGCCGGGAGATATTGCGCAGGGTTCCTACCGGGAAATCCTTGCGGGGATGGGGGACCACCACCCGGCGGCCGTCGGTGTGGCCGAAAACGTGATGGCTTCCATGTATGCGCAGGAGCGTAAATCCGCTTTGTTCCAGGCGGCCGAGGATTTCCCTGCTTTCCATGTGTGTACGGTACACATCGGTACGATCAAGTCAAGAATAATACACATGATGCGCAAAATTAGTTTGAAAAGCTCTAGGCTGAGCTGTCTTGCCTGGATGGTTCAGCCCAACGGTTGCACACTTTCGGCCTGATTGGTCTTGAAGCCCTGGAGTGGCGGGCCTATACTCTCTGAACATTACATCCGGAGCCTCCCCATGCCCCTCCAAACTTACTTCGCCTTCCTCCTCGCTTCCACCATCCTCCTCCTCATCCCCGGCCCCACGGTGATGCTGGTCATCGCCCATTCCCTTACCCACGGCGTCCGCCGGGCCTGGTGGTCCGCCATCGGCGTGGCCCTTGGCGACGCAACCGCGCTCTCCTGTTCCCTCCTCGGCCTGGGGGCCTTTCTCCAGACTTCCGCCCACCTCTTCACCATCCTCAAGTGGGCCGGAGCCCTCTACCTCATCTGGATGGGCTACAAAATGCTGCGGGCCGAACCCGCCGCAATGGCTGGCCCGGCCCGCAACCCTCAGGGCTGTCAACTCGAAATATCCCGCTTCCGCCTGGTCTGCCAGGCCTACCTGGTCACGGCCCTCAACCCGAAGTCCATCCTCTTCTTCGTGGCCTTCGTGCCCCAGTTCATTACCCCAGGCCCGGACGTCACCCGGCAGATGCTCATCATCCTGGCAAGCTTCGTGGCCCTGGCCTTCTTAAATTCCCTGGCCTACGCCGTCCTGGCCGGTTCCGCCCGCCGCGCCGCGCGCAGCCCGGGCGTCTTAAGGACCTTCACCCGTCTGGGAGGCTCGGCCCTTATCGGGGCCGGAATCTGGACAGCGGCCAAAGAATCAAACTAGCGAGCTTCCCCGGCCGCGCCGAATTCCCCCGACAGCCTCAGTCGCCCCTCAAGAAATGCCTGGACCGCTTCGCGAGGCTTCATGTCCCTGTCCACCACGTAGGGGAGGATGTTTTTCTCCCTGAGGGACTGAGCGGCTTGCGGCCCGATGCCTTTGCAGATCACACAGGCGCATCCTTCAAGCCCGTCCCAGTCCGCCCGCTGGAGCTCGTCTGGGCGAACGGATCTGATGCTGCAGGATATGACCTGTCCGTCGCGCGAGTCCGCCACGAGGAATGCCGTGCTTTTCCCGAAATACCCGGGCATTTCGCCGGATTCATCGCAAGTAACGGCTATCCTCATGGCGTGGTCCCCACCCCGCGCGTTCCCGTAAAGCCCCCCACGGGCCCCGGCCTCATGCCGGGCAGCACGGGAACCAATGAACTTTTTATGCGCCTGTGGACTTCAGGCGTTGTTGCAGTTCTGGCCTTATACCTCTTCGGCCCCGGCCTTGCTGCGGCAACACCCGTGCCCATGCCCGTGTCCGCCGTGACCTTCTCCTTTGCATTCTCCAGCCCCGCCGTGGCGCTGGTGGCCGTGTCCCTTGCCTTCGCAGCCGCAGCCAGCCGCTTCTCCAGCTTCCGTCCGGTTCTTGCGGCCCCTGCCGCAGCAAACATGTTCTTTCTGCTCGCTCATTTCGTAGTTTCCTCCGTCGATTTTTAAAGCCTGGCCCGAAACCAGGGCCGTGGCCACCTTCTTGCGCCCGTCCTGCAGGATGCGCCCGAACGTGGCCCGCGACACGCCCATCATCTGCGCCGCCGTCTCATGGTAGAGCCCCTCCATGTCGCCAAGTCTCAGGGCTTCCAATTCCTCCACGGCAAGCGTCACCTCCTCAAGTTCACGTGCTGGGATGCCCGAGGGCTTGAATTTTCGGCAGGTGGGTTCGCCGCTCACGCGGCAGCATCGTCTGGGTCTGGGCATGTCGTCTCTCCGGAGTTGATATTGAGCATATGTTCAAAACAAGTCAAGCCGCTTGTCACGACAGGGAATGATGTTTTTGCGCTTGGCAAAGAAAAAGGCGGACGCCGCACCCGGCATCCGCCTGAAATCACGCAGGATGAAGCGTACTACTTCTTGATGGAGTTCACGATGGCCTTGTCGAGGCCCTGGTAGGACTCCAGAATCTCACGCCGTTTTTCGTACAGCGCCTTCTGGCGTTCCTCGAACTCTCCTTTGGGGAAGAGCTTCTCCGGATGCATGAGAATGGACTCCACCCCGCTCACGGCCCTGGGAATGGTAAGGCCGGTGGCCTCGTTGGGCTCCCAGTCCTCCAGGTCGCCGCGAAGGATGGACTCCAGGATGTTCACAGTGTCGTTTAAGGTGATCTTGCGGTAGTGGTCGCCTTCGCCCACGCCGCCGGTGTTCAGGAGGTAGCAGTCGATATGCGGGTTCCACTTGAGTATCTCGTGGAATAGGTGGGCGTGCTCCACCCGGTCTCCGGCCAGGAACGGATCGTAGAAAAACACGTTCTTTATCTTGCCCGCCTGGGTCGGGTCTCCGGCCGAGGACTCCATGGACTGACCCAGCACCATGAAGGCCGTGGCCTGCCAGGGCGAGAGCTTGGCCACGGCGGGAACGGTGGGACCGCGGGTGATGATGAACAGGTTGTCCACTTCGGAGGCCTTGATGGAGCGGTGGGCGTGCATGAAGTCGCGCCGTTCCACCACCACCCGACCGTTGGAAGTGAGCTGGATGTTGAAGAAGTCCATGTCGCCGTTCTCGTCCACATGGACATTCTCAAGGTAGGCGTCTGGCTTGAGCGCCCCGTAGTAGGTCTCGATCTGCTCGCTGGGGGTCAGGCCGTCGGTCTTGGCGTAGATGCCGCCCGCTTCGAAGCCGTGGAAGGAGCCGTCGCGCTTCAATATGCCGCCGTCATCCTGGATGAGCCAGGATTCCTCGCCGTTCTTGCGGGCCATCACCCGGCAGGTGAGCGAGGTCTTGCCGTTGGCGGAAAGGGCCACGAAGAGCGACGTCTGAGTCTGCATGCCCCCGTGGGCCATCTCCAGGCAGTCCCGGCGGCAGCCGGCGTGCAGGAAGATACCCTCGCGCGCCATTTTCGCCCGCCAGTCCTCGCCGGCGAACACACCCTTCTTCCACTCACCCAGGTAGCTGGAATTGCGCACCAGCTTGATCATGCGTCCATCCTGGGAGTAGACGAGCCTGATGGTGATATCCTTTTCCGGGAGTGGCTTGTCCGCGTTCTTTTCCCAGCCCTCGTCGTAAAAGAAGATCACCTGGTAGGTGGGGTCCGTGACGTTGTTCACCCTGGGGCCGAAGAGCTTGTGGCCGCCGTAGGCGATGTGGGCGAAGCGGCGCGGCACCAGGAGCCTTGCGGTGATGGGGCCGTCTTCCTCGCGCACCAGCACGTCCATGCAGATGAGCGGGGTCTTGTTCAGGAACTCCTTGGCCTGGGCCAGCAGAGCGAATTCCTCCGGGCCGAACTGGGTGTCGATGCTGTTGGTAGTGAACGGCTTGGCCCTGGACATGGGCTCGGTATTGGCCACAATGCTGCCGTAGCTGGTCTGGCGGACCTCGGGTTCCTCCAGGCATATCCGGCGCAGCCTGTCCGCGCCAGGATTCTGGATGATTCGTTCCTCGTCGACAGCCTGGGAATAGATTTGTTTGAGAGCGATATCGAATTCTTCGAAGAATGCCATGTGGAGCCTCGCTGGGTTGGTTGCGGCGACTTCGACATTGTACAACATTTCACGAGTTCCTGCCAAGGATAAAGCGCGGTTGCATTCGGGGCCGCACTGGCTTAGTTCGGCTAAAACGCGCGGTATTCGTCACAAAGCCTGGGAGGCCAAATGCTTATCGTCACCGGCGGCGCCGGATTTCTGGGCAGCGCCATCATCTGGAAGCTCAACGAGCTCGGCCGCGAAGACATTCTGGTGGTGGACAACCTGGGTACGGGCGAGAAATGGCGAAACCTGGTGGGCAGGCGCTTCACGGACTACATGCACAAGTCCGAGTTCCTGCGCCTTGTGGAAACCGGGGAGAACCCGTTCGGGGCCACGGCCATCATCCATATGGGGGCCTGTTCCTCCACCACCGAACGCGACGCGGACTACCTCTACGCCAATAACACCCGCTACAGCTTGGAGCTGTGCCGCTTCTGTCTGGATAACTCCATCCGGTTCATAAACGCCTCCAGCGCGGCCACCTACGGCGACGGCGCCCAGGGGTTCGAGGACGGAATGGAAAGCCTGGACGGGCTTAAACCCATGAACATGTACGGGTACTCGAAGCACCTTTTCGATCTCGCGGCTAAGCGTCAGGGCTGGCTGAATTCCATCGCGAGCCTC
This sequence comes from Desulfovibrio sp., assembly GCA_016208105.1. Classification (NCBI taxonomy): domain Bacteria; kingdom Pseudomonadati; phylum Thermodesulfobacteriota; class Desulfovibrionia; order Desulfovibrionales; family Desulfovibrionaceae; genus Desulfovibrio; species Desulfovibrio sp. The sequence goes on along the minus strand of JACQYS010000016.1, from coordinate 24,308 downwards.
AAGTTCTTCAACGTGTTCGGACCCAACGAATACCACAAGGCGGATATGAAGAGCGTGGTCTGCAAGGCGTTCGAACAGATCAAGGCCGGGGGCAAAGTCCGCCTCTTCAAGTCGCACCGCCCGGACTATGCGGACGGAGGGCAGCTGCGCGATTTCGTGTACGTGAAGGACTGCGCCGACGTGGTGGTGTGGCTTCTGGAAAACCCCAGGGCGAACGGGGTGTTCAATGTGGGCTCCGGCAAAGCCAGGAGCTTCAAGGACCTGGTGGGGGCGGTGTTTTCGGCCATGGGCCTCACCCCCAAGATAGAATACATCGACATGCCCGAGGCCATCCGGGACACATACCAGTATTTCACCGAGGCCCCCATGGGGCGTTTGCAGGCGGCAGGGTACGACAAGCAGTTCACTTCCTTGGAAAAGGGGGTGAAAGACTACGTGACCGGGTATTTGGCTACAGACGACCTCATTCTATAATCAGTGACAGCTATAATCATGACAAGTATCCAGAAGTACTGTGGTGGATGATAAATGATTACCAAAGAAGACCATGATCCATCCAGCAAGATTGTATTATTTCTAATATTTTTTATATTTGGGTGTATAACATTTTATCAGATCGGATTAAAACCTTTGTGGCTTGATGAAATTCTTGTCCCTCTGACTTCTCGATTCCCTTTAGGTTACATTATTGAACGATCTTTGGTCACAGACTTTCATCCTCCTGGATTTTATTTGATCATCAAACTATGGTCTATTATATCTAGCTCGGATGGTTTCCTGAGAACGTTTTCAGTGTTGTGTGCAATGATTGGCATTTATATGATGTATCGTGTCGGAAGCGTTATTTGTTCAGGAAATGTGGGGTTACTCTCTGCGGCATTGCTTGCGAGCAATATGCTTTTTATATCATTGTCCCGTCAGGTTCGACCGTATAGCCTACTCGTGCTGCTCTATTGTCTGGCAACTTACGGTTATTTCTCCTTTAGGAAGTATGGGGAGCGTGGATCAGTGTTTTTGCTATCCATAAGTGTTCTCCCCTTGATACACTATTCTGCAATTCTTGTTCTGTGCGCCATGATGATTTTTATGGCTTATGATTGGAGATGCTCAACTGCATTAGTTAAAAAATACAAATGGAATTCCATATCTGTTGTTGTCGCATGGATTCTTGCGCTCGTTCTGTTGTTTTTTCGGATGTCCGAAGCTGGTTCTCCAGGTACAGTCATGGGGACCATGCTGAATGTCCTCAAGAATCTTTGTTTGGTGTCTTCATGGAGTGATGGTGTAGACGCTTTTTCACTGGCTGCTGCTTGCCTGTTGTTTTGTGGGATTTGTGTTTTATTTCGCACAAATAAAGATGCAGCGATATTTTTCTCTATGTATGCATTGATCCCTGTATTTATTCTTGTTGCAGCACGTTATTCCTCTTATTCTAACCCATGGCATTACTCGTACTTTATTGTTTTTTTTAGTTGTGTGTGTGCGGTTTGTATTGATTCTGTTTTAAGGTCAAGAAGGATGTTGGTGAATGTCGTCGCGTGCTTAATAATCGTATTGGGGGTGTCCCGGGTATACAAAGAAAGGGTTCAACTATACTCTTCAGAAAGTGAAGGTGGAAAACAGTATGAACAGGTACTGTCCACACTTTTTACAAAAAACTTTTCGTTTGTTGTTGGTGACCAGATGCAATTTCATGCTGTCGAAAGATATATCCCTCAGGAAAAGCGAGCTGGTTATTTGAGGCAAGCGGTGTCAAGCGATAGCGATTCCTTGGATGTTATATGTGGTGACAAGGGGTGTGCTGATCGTGCTTTTGGTGGTGAACGCGTTGAGCTTCTTGAAGGGGGCATGTCGAGAGTTCGTCTGAAGCGACATCCCGTTATTGATCTTTTCGGATATCCGGAAACAATAAAGATTAAGCTTGATCCTGTAGGTTTCTATTCAACAGTAAGAATGTCTGAGTATGTTCAGCTGGATGTCTCATCTGGCAGCAGGGTTATTCCAACTATCAATGAGGGCAAGGCGTTTTTCGAATACAGGGTACAACCTTCTCATGAAAGATATCCATATATCGTCTGCGTATTGTTACGATATGAAGTGAAAAGTCGGGGGAGCAGGCTGAATGTGTATTCGAAAGTGGATAGTGGAGAACAAAAACTGCTGTACTCTGCAGGGTATGATGCTTATAAAGAGGTAGTCCCTTTGTATCTGGTGTTTGACCGTTCATTTTCCACGTTGGATATCATGGTTGAGATGGAATGCGCCAAAGATTCTCCTCGATTCCCAGGTGGAAATCTCCAGACTGTGTGTGTAAAAGACATGACGCTGTATTTTGGCGGGTATAGAAGTGATAAATAAATTGTTCCTGGTGGCATTTGTTCTTTTTTCCAGTTCATGCTACGGTGACAGATGTGCTTTAAATGTCGATATTCTGCTAAATATCAGTTCGAACCCTGTGATCCACGATTATGGTTTTGGTGATATAAAACTACTAAACAATGAAACAAAGCTTGTTCGCACGGGAGAATTTCCCATATCGTTGATAGTTCTTGAATCAAAGAAGCATGCTAAAGTAAATTTAGCTGTCTCATTCATTAATCGTGTTCCTGGACAAATGGTAGGGATTTCCATGAATTTTATTGATGTTCATACCTATCGGTTCGATTCAGCCCAGAAGTCCGGTGAGTGTGTCGATGATTCTTACGTGGTGAGTCTCAGGCCTGGCATCAATATCTTAAAGATTGCATATCTGAACTCAGAGAAAACAGGACCCGAACACGAGTATGTACTTGGGCGCAAGCGGGTAGAGTTTTCAAAGTTAGCCTTGTCGTGTTTAGAAAAGTAAATATGGTTGGAAGCGTAATCAGGTGAGTCACTTCCGCCCACGTGCATGTTTTCTTCTTCTGTTACGGCCTCACGTAGGCAAATCCCTCCCGCTGCATCCGGACAATCGCAACGATGCCGGCCTGGATCGCCTCGCAGCCCTCGATAATCTCCTCGGCGGGTATGGCGAATTTCTTCAGGGAATTGGCGCAGAGCTTGAATTTGGCACCCTTTTCGTGAAGCCGGGTCACGGCCATGGCAGCGCTGAAGTTCGCCTTTTTGAAGAGCTTCACGGCCGGGCCATTGGCCACGAGCACGATCTGAAAGGTTTCATCCGGCAGGGCCAGCATGTAGTTCTCGATGTTGCCCAGGGCGATATCCATGGTTTCCTGGCTTTCCATGTCCATGTGCAGCAGTAGATCGTAATTCATGGATTTCCTCTCTCCGTGATGCCGGAGGGCTTTTGCGTTGTCCCGTTATGATGTTTGGTTGGAAATACGTCTGAATTCAGATGAGGGCGGCTAGAGAGCAAAGGCCGGCAGAGGCGAATGCCCGTTCTCGCAAATATGCGGCGCGCCTATTTTCTGCGCTTGAAGAGCTTCTCCAGTTCCTTCTTGTCCCAGCTGACCACCACCGGCCTGCCGTGCGGGCAATAGTCGCGGTCCTTGGCTTTGCTCCAGGACTCCACCAGGGCCAGGGCCTCGTCCTCGGCCAGCCTGTCTCCGGCCTTTATGGCCGCCTTGCAGCTCATAACCGCCCACAGGTCTTCCATTCCCTTGGCCTGTCCGGTCAACGCCTCACGCAGGAATTCCTTGGCTTGTCCCGTGGAGAGGATCGGCGGTATGCCGCGCACGGTCACCACCGTAGGCCTGGAAGATTGCAGCTGAAAGCCGAGGTTGGTCAGGTCCGGCCAGAGCTTGGCCAGTTTCTTCTGCTCGGCCGGGTGCAGGCTTATCTCGAAAGGGATTCCAAGAGGCTGGCTCTGCCCCTTGCTGTGGGCGGCGCGCATCTTCTCGTAGAGCACCCGCTCGTGGGCGGCGTGCTGGTCCAGGAGAGCCAGACCCTGCCCGGCCAGTCGCAACACCAAGTAAGTGCCCGCCACCTGCCCCAGGTATTCAATTCCGCGTCCAGCCCGGGCAGGAACCGGGGGCTTGGGCTCTGTTCCGTAACCCCCGCCGTAGGCCGTGCCGGAATCATGCAGGGCGGACGGTAGGCGAAACTCCTCGTTGCTGTGAGAGTTTTGGCCCCTTGCCGCTCCCGGGGAAACGCAGTGGTCCCTCGCGTCTCGCCGGTAGAGCCCAGGACTGTCAGCATCAGTCCCGGGTGCCGCTTCTCCTCTGGGGAATCCGGCTGCGCCCCTGCGCATGAAGGCCGGCACATCATCCATGGCTTCAAGGCCGCCGTGCGCGGAGGGATCGCCGGTTCGATCCGCATCGGCACCGCGTGTCCTGAATGACGGGAAATGGCTGGAATCCCCGGTGTGGAGACCACTGTCCCCTGGTTCGCGCGATGGCGGGTCGGATTCTGTACCAGCCTGGGCAACTTCCGTCAGGTAGTCCTGGTAGGTGGCGTATTTGGGGCCAGGGTGCAGTTCATTGCGCAGGGGAGGGGCCTTGTGGTCCAGCACGCTGGTCATAGTGGCCGAGGGCGAGCCCAGATCCAGGGCCCTGGCAACGGCGGTGCGCACCAGGGAAAACAGGAGCTTTTCGTCCCGGAAGCGGACCTCGGTCTTGGCCGGATGGACGTTTACGTCCACCTCGCCCGGCCCGGTGGTGATAAAGAGTACGGATACCGGGTATTCGCGGGAAAGCATCCGTCCCTTGTAGGCGTCGCGCACCGCCCGCAGGAGCACCCGGTCCTGGACTGGGCGTGAGTTCACGTAGAAGAGCATCCGGTCAGGACGGGCCTGGCCAACGTGGGGCAAGCCCGCGAAGCCTGTCACCTTGCAGCCGTGCATCTCGTTTTCTACCGGGGTGAGAGCCTGGACCACGGCCGGAGGCCACACCACTCCGAGCCTGGCCAGCAGGTCCTGCCCGGTGACGAACCGCAGCACGGCCCGCTCCCCGATGGAGAGCTTGAAGGCCACGTCCAGCCGGGCCAGGGCCATGCGCTCCAGGACCTCCTGGCAGCGGCGCACCTCGGTGGCCTGGGTTTTCATGAACTTGAGCCTGGCGGGCACGTTGGCGAAGAGGTCGCGCACCTCGATGCGGGTGCCCTGGACCATGGCCGCCGGTCCTTCCTCGCGGAAATCCCCGAAATGGATGTCCAGATAGTGGGCGTCCGGGCTGTCCTGGCTTCGGGAGGTCAAACGCATGCGTGACACCGAGGCTATGGAGGGCAGAGCCTCTCCCCGGAAGCCGAAAGTGGCGATGGACTCCAGGTCTTCCACGGCGGAGATCTTGCTGGTCGCGTGCCGGGTAAGCGCCAGCCGGAGTTCGGCAGGATCCATGCCCCGGCCATTGTCCTGGATCAGGATGAGTCCGAGCCCGCCACCGTCCAGGGAAATCTGCACCCGGTCCGCGCCGGAATCCAGGCTGTTCTCCAACAGTTCCTTGACGACGCTCGACGGCCGCTCTACCACCTCTCCGGCGGCGATCTGATTCTGAAGGTGCGGCGGCAGCACCCGAATGGTCTGGTAGGAATTCATTGAGCCCAGACTACCCGAACGCGAAACTCCAGGCAACGGAGCAGGCATGAGCATTGCGTATAATAAAGTGACGGCGATCATCGAACTGGCCAATATCGTACACAATTTTAATATACTGAACGCCGCGTCCGGTGCGGTTATCCCGGTGATCAAGTCCGATGCCTACGGCCACGGCCTCTCCCAGGTGGCCCAGGTGCTTTCGGCCCAGGCGGGAGTGGAGACCTTCGCCGTGGGGACCGTGGAAGAGGCCGTTGCCCTGAGGGCGTCCGGGCATGCGCGCAGGGTGATCGCCCTGCTCGGGCCCGTGGAGGATCACGAATACCAGGCCCTCTGGGATGCTGGCGTCATCGCCTTCTTCCACAGCTTCGAACAGCTGGACAGACTTGCGGAGTTTGCCAAAGGGCAGGCCGAGGTGCTGCCCATTGCGCTCAAGTTCGACACGGGCATGCGCCGCCTGGGCTTCACTTTGGCAGACGTGCCGGCTGTGGCCGACAGGCTGAAGGCCATAAAGAGCGTGCGCCTGGAGTACGTCAGCTCGCATCTGGCCACGGCTGACGAGCCCGACGCCCTTGCGTACGTCAAGGAGCAGGGCCAGGAATTCGCGGCCATAAGGCGTGAACTGGAAACTCATGGTCTGCCGCACAAGGCCAATATCGCCAACTCAGCGGCCATTCTGGGGCACCCGGACCTGCACCTGGACAACCAGCGCGCCGGAATAGCCCTGTACGGATGCAGCCCGTTTGCCGGAACCTCCCGGGAGGGGCTCGGTAGCGAGCTCAAGCCGGCCATGAGCGTGAAGACCAAGATATTGTCCGTGCATCCTCTGAAAGCCGGGCAGACCATAAGCTACGGCTGTACCTACACGGCCGAAAAGGACATGCGAGTGGCCATAGTGGCGGCCGGGTATGCCGACGCCTACAGCCGGGGGCTTTCCGGAAAGGCCTGGATGTGCTTGAAGGGGAGAAGGGTGCCGGTACTGGGTCGGGTGTGCATGCAGATGTGCGCCGTGGACGTGACCGGCTTAGAAGACGTTCGCCCTGGCGAGGACATCTGGCTCCTGGGTGGAGAGGGAGCGGGACGGATCACGCCGGAGGATCTGGCCGGGTGGTGGGGGACCATCACCTACGAGGTGTTCTGCTTGCTTGGGCTAAACAAACGGGAATATATCTAAAGCATCAGGCAAAATGATGCTGGAAGACTGAGCCTGCGGAACGCCTACGAGAAGAACGGCCGAAGTACGCAGTAAGTCAGACTATTCATATAGCTGGGGTTAGCGTTTAAGGGCACTCGGCGTAAACCAGACTATTTCGGATTAGTATATTGACTCAATGCTTTTTTGGGCTGATATGGTTGAAGGAAGCAGGTTTTCAGTAATCTTTCCAATTAACCATGAACCCGAAGGAGCATTCACCATGAAACGTACTGGTATAGCCCTGGGCTTGGCCCTTTCTCTCATGATTTCCGGTTTGGCCTTGGCCGGAACCGACGATGCCAAGTGGGTTGCCAAGTGCATACAGGACAATCAGGACGCCAAGGTCTCTATCGATGTTGTAACCAAGTATTGCACTTGCATGAACAACAAGATGGACAATAGCGAGACCCAATCCATCTCCCAGTGGGAGAAGTCACATCCCAAGGAAATGGCCGACTGTGAGAAAGAGTCCGGCTGGAAATAAGGTGTCTAAGGAAGCCCGGGAGATGCTCGCCCGGGCCTTGCTTTTTTGAAGGGATACGCGGCTTGGGGACTATCTCTTTACCCTTGGGCGTGGCCGCGCTTCTTCTCGTAGGTCACGCACCGGATGCCTTCCCCAGCAAAGCCGGGCCCGTAGCAGGCGTTATCCGACACGCACTCGGCCGGGCGTCGGTCGCCCTCGCGCCAGCGCTTCACCAGACCCGGCTCGCAGATGAGTGGACGGCAGAGCGAGATGTAGTCGGCAGTGCCGGACTGAACCAAGTCCTTCGCCACTTCGTAGGAGCGGATGCCTCCCACCAGCATGAGCGGGATGCTCAAGCCGCGTTTGCACATTGCGGCAGCCTGCCGGTAGTAGGCTTCCTGGTCCTTTGATTTTATCTTGCCCTTGCGCGCGGGCATGAAGGCCTCGCCCGCAGGCCTGCACCCGCCCGAGAGCTCCAACGCGTCCACCGAGGCCTTCTCAAGCATGACGGCCATGGCGGCCGCGTCCTCGCTGGTCAGTCCGTTCTCCACGAAATCCCCGGAATTGATCTTCACCAGCACCGGGTAGTTCGGTCCTATTGCTTTGCGCACGGCCTTCACCACATCCAGGAGGAACCGGGCGCGGTTCTCCAGCGAACCGCCGTATTCGTCGGTCCGCTTGTTCCAGGCCGGGGAGAGAAACTGGCTCAGAAGATAGCCATGGGCGGCGTGAAGCTGCACCGCATCGAAACCGGCCTGCTTCCCGCGCTCCGCGGCTCGTACAAAGGCTTTAACCAGTTGAGCGATTCCAGAGTGGTCCAGAGCCTTGCAGGCGGGCAGCCCTTCGTTTTCAAGGTTGCTCGGGCCTACCGCCGCCAGACCGGAGAGCGAAACGTTCGCCTGGTTGCCAGCATGGGCCAGTTGCAGGGCGATCTTGCCTCCGGCGTCGTGAACAGCCTTGGCCATGGCCGCGAGGCCCTGGGTCATAGCGTCGCTGTGGGCTCCGAGCTGCTTCAGTCCGGCCTGACCCTCAGGGCTCACATAGGCGTGGCCGCTTATAATGAGCCCCACCTCACCCCGGGCCAGTTCGGCCATGGTCTCGCACAGCCTGGGAGTGACGGAACCGTCGTCCCCGGCCAGGCCTTCCCAGGTGGCGGAGCGCACGAAGCGGTTGGGGAGGGTCATTCCGTTTATGGTGGTGGTGTCGAACAGGTCGGACATGCGAACCCTCCAAAAAATGATGCTGCGAGAGACTTGGCCAGGAACAATAAACGGGTTTTCACCCTGGTAGCGTCTCGATGGATCTTTCTTAGCACAGCATACGTAGTGAAGACACATATTCTGTGTGTTGCTAACGAACGTGATGGGCCGACATGTTTGAAAGAAAGAGAAAGGGCGGAGTATAAACCCCACCCTGGCATCGCATTTTGGTTTCCACTACGAATTTCTAATATCGCCGTGGAACACGCTTGGTTTTAGTTCTTTTTCGTCGCCCGTTTCTTTCTCAGCCAGTCATACCATCCATCCAATCCCTCCCGACTCTTGCAGGAGACATCAAAGATGAGGATATCCTTGTTGAGGGCCCGCATGAACCCCTTGGCCCGGTTCATGTCGAAATCGACGTAGGGCAGCAGGTCCACTTTATTAAGGAGTGAAGCCTCGCTCAGATTGAACATCAGCGGGTACTTCTCGGGTTTGTCATCACCCTCGGTAACCGACAGAAGCGTCACCTTGCAGTCCTCGCCCACGTCGAACTCGGCTGGGCACACCAGGTTACCCACGTTCTCGATGAACAGGATGTCCAGGCCGTCCATATCCAGCTGCTTTAGGGCTTCCAGGATCATGGAGCTGTTCAGGTGGCAGCCGCCTTCGGTGTTGATCTGTACGGCCTGGGCTCCGGTGGCGGCCACGCGGCGGGCGTCGTTGTCGGTCTGCAGATCGCCCTCGATGACCGCCATCTTGAATTCGCCGGCCAGGTCGGCCAGGGTGCGCTCAAGCAGACTGGTCTTGCCGGCGCCGGGCGAGCTCATCAGGTTGAGCGCCAAGATGCCGCGCTCGGCGAAAAGGTCTTTCAATTCCTGGGCAAGCCTGTCGTTGGCTTCCAGGACATTGCGGATAACGGATACTTTCATGCTCACTCCGCCTCGATGTAGTCGATGAAAAGTTCCTTGCCGGCCAGCACCTCGTGTCCCAAATCCTCGCCGCAATAGGGGCAGGGGACCAGGAGACGGTTGGTGCCTTCGGGCGAAAACTCCTTGCCGCACTTGAAACACTTGTAACGGGCCTGAATCTCTTCCAACTCAAACACGGCGGACTCCAACGGAGTTTGAACCGTGAGGGCCATGAACCCGGTTTCTAGAGCTTCGGGCACGGTATTGGTGAGTCTGCCGAACTTGATCTTGACCCTGATGAGCTTGGTCAGATCGTTTTTTTCCATTTCCTGCTTGATGATATCCAGGATGGACTGGGCAATGGACATTTCGTGCATGGCGGTCCCGGTTGTGGCCTAAATGGGTGTGAAACTCAAGAGCGCGGCCGCCACAAGGGCGGGCAGAAAATTGCCGACCCTGATGCGGGCGAACCCCAGGAGGTTTATCCCGATGGAGACGATGAGCAGGCCTCCGGTGGCCGTTATCTGGTTGAGAAGCACCGGAGTGACCACCTCGCGGATGGAACCTGCCGCCAAGGTGATGGCTCCCTGGTAGAGGAACACCGGCACAGCCGAAAGCATCACTCCAACCCCGTAGGTGGAAGCCAGCGGGATGGAGGCGAAACCGTCCAGGGTGGCCTTGGTGAAGAGAATTGTCGGGTCGTTTCGCAGTCCGTCGTCCAAGGACCCCAGGATGGCCATGGACCCCACGCAATAGATGAGCGAAGCCGAGACTAGGCCGTCGGTGAAAAGCGCATTTCGGGACCGGGCCAGAACCTTGATGCGGTCTCCAAGGGATTCGAGGCGGTCCTCGATGTGCAGGAGTTCCCCGCAGATGCCTCCCAGAACCATGCTGAAAACTACAAGTAGAGGCCTGTCCATCTTGAGCGCCATTTGCAGGCCGATGAGCAGGACCGAGAGGCCAAGACCCTGGAAAACGATTTTCTTGACGTTCTCTGGAAAACGGCCATGCATCAGAAGCCCCACGAGGCTCCCGATCACGATTGCCGCCGAGTTGGCGATGGTACCTAAAGGCATGTCCATGGGGGCTTGGAGCTACCAGCTTGCAGTGGTAAGCACAAGCCAATCTTGACACAAACGCTGTGTTGACCTAGGAAGAGGACCCTTTTGCCGGGATGGCGGAATTGGTAGACGCAGCGGACTCAAAATCCGCCGGTCGCAAGGCCTTGGGGGTTCGAGTCCCCCTCCCGGTACCAAGCAATATCAAGGGGATCGAGTAGCCTTAAAAAACGGGCGGCTCGGTCCCCTTCGAATTTCCCCATCACTTACCCTTCAAGTGCACGGTGCTGAGGGGATAGTTTGGTAGGCCTTCCTCTTATTCTGCGGGAAGAGCCACGGCACGAACCAGAGAGGAAATTTGAATCGTGTTCTCCCCAAATAGTCCGGCAACCGAGCAAAGAGTCTTTTCCCCATGGTCCATGTCTCTGTGTATCCCTCGGCTTAAACCCACTAAACTTTGGCGTGAACTGGGAGCCATTTGTATTAAAGCTCTGGCTGTATTATCTCAGTACCGAGAGGTTCGATTTCAAGTGTGCTGAAAGCCGTTGTATAGGGTGTTGTGTCTGTGTCAGACATAGATGCATTTATGTGGTTAATTTTTGAGAATTCAAATGTAATGATGTTTCGACCGTCAGGTGCATCAAATTCAAGTTCTCGTGATATCGGAATGGAGGTCCAACTCTGTATGGGCATGTCTTTAATCATCTCCAGGTGCTTTCCATTAATTGTCACCCGACAAGATTGTTCAGGTAAAAAATTTCTCACAGCATAGCGAAGACGTACCCGTTGTGCTCCAAATAGGGGGAATGACACTGATGTCTTACCGTCAACACCCCACCGCCACGTTCGGTCATTATCTCTTTCCACGCCTCGTAATCCCTCTAACTCGTATTCCGGTGCTAAAGTGTCGGGGTTCATAACGTTTCCATTAACAGGCTTAGCCAGAAATGCTAGTTTTCTAAATCCCACAGTCCTCAGGTCGCTAAGAAGAAGGCTAGGCGTTTTTTGAGCGCAATATATGTTAAAGTGGAGCGTTAATCTAGTAAATGGCTTATAGCGGTGAAAGCTGAGGTCATGCCGCACGATATTTTCAATGGCACCAAGCTCTGGGCCTACAGAAGAAAATAATACTTGCTCTTCTTCTTCATCGAAGGTGTAGGTCATAATAAAATAGTTTCCATTGCCAGAATTTACATAATGCGCTGATAAATTTATCAGTAGATCTTTGAATGTTTCAACGTTGTTGAAGGAATATTCAAAACGGGTCCAAGTGTCATAGACCGTTGGGATGGCCAAGGTGGTATGGCCGGGGTCTACCATTACCTTGTCTGCTGAATGGACATGACCATAGAAATCTTGAGGGTTAGCATCAAGTGTGACATTTTTCCCAAATTTTAATGGAATAACACCGGAATTACCCACGGTCCATTTGAAAATGCTATGCGTTCCTATTGGCGTAACAGAAACAATATGCGTGTTTGCTATTTGTATATTTGATCCTCGTGAAAAAAAATTGAAACTTTTTTCATCTAGTGAGTTCTGGATTACGTTCAGAGTAATTTTGCCGCTATCTGAATCGAACCGTTGCAATTTAAGACGGTTAATGAGGCTGAACTGATCAGCATACCAGTTGTAAATAGGCTCATTTGCAACGTCCACCATTATTCCGCCATCATCAAATGCCAACGATGCGATTGCTTTGCCGACCTCAGGTGTTGTCGATTGGAATTGAATGCTGTTGACTTGGTAAAAAAGCCACCCTAATGGGCCAATATAGACAAAAAGAAAGATAAGAGGCAGCCCGACCATTACACAAGGCCACCAGCGTTTTGGTAATGCCGCCGCTAAGCCTGAGCCAGCCAGCAAAGCAATCATGGGGTAAAGAGTAAAAAAATGCCAGAATTGGAGGTTGGGAAGTCGCGTGAGTACTACGAATGCTAATGTCGCTCCCAGCAGAGTTAATCCAAGCAGGAAAAAGGGTCGGTTATAACGTAGTAACCAAAATAGCCCTGCGAACAACAGGGCCACGGTGATCCAGAAATGCCAAAGATAGGAAAATTCCCAGGGGGTTGCGGTAACATCCCTGATTGGATCGAGACTAAGAAAAAAAATCCCGATAAACGGCCTTATAAAAGCAATGGCAAAGTCATTCAATGATGATGCTAGTTGCGGATTAAATGCAGAAGGATAAAATACACGGTGTACAAGGAAATAAATTGTTGGTGCCAACGTTATGATTGTGCCAATGAGAATTGGCCTTAGAGAATGAATGATGCCTCTGTCACGTACAAGTACAATGAGAGCCACAATATTGAAAAAAATTATATACACAATTGAAGTGTAAACCGTAAACAATAATAAACTCAAAAGCAGGGCGATCCGGTAGAAATCTATGTTTTTTTTGTATTGGATGAAAGGTTTCAAATATATGAAGCACAGCAATCCCAGGAACATACAAAAAGAGTAAGGTCTTGCAGCTCTTGATATATATATATGGGCTGGGAATATCGCGAGGGAAATGGCTGAAAAAATACCAACTTCTTTAGAAGCCCACAGCTTGCCAACTATATACATCAAGTATACCGCAAGTACGCCAAAAACTACAGAGGGTAGCCGAAGAACAAAACTTGAGGATCCAAAAAGTGTAACAATTTTTGTTATTATGTAGAAAAAAGGTGGAGCATTGTCTAACGTATTGATGTACTGTAAGATGTAGTCCGTCGGTTTGTTGAGCACCAATGGAGCCCAGATTTCATCGAACCACAGCGGGGACGTATCAAGATGATATAGTCTTATGATTGCGGCAACGGAAAGAACTATACAAAGAATTATTCTTGTTTGTACATCTTCATCACGATCAGAAAGGAACATATGTCTGTTTACATTCATCTGTTGACTCCGAGCTGTGCGCTGATATGAAGCTGAAATGCTTCAATCAGACGCATAACGTCATACAAAATTGTGCGTTGCAAGACATTAGCACACTTTAATAGTGTGCTATGGACGGGCAGTTAGGGTTAGAGATGTGAGCGCCAACGCATAGGGTGTGGGGTCGTCCGGTGCGAATGTAGTATTGTTGTGGTTATAGTCTCGGCAGTTGAAACACAATACATTTGAGCCTTTCTGTAGCGCTAGTTCCACTCTGCCTTGTAAAGTGGATTCCCCCCAAGGTTGGGCAGGAAGGTCCTCGAACGCGGCCACTGGACGGTCATTCAGGGTTATGGTTAAACGCTGCATGGGGATAGGGTTCATGGCGGAAAAGCGTAAAGTCACTTTCCGCGCCAAAGACATGGAAACTGTCATGCAAGCGATTGGACCTTCAATCCACCGCCAGGAGAAAGCGTCGTTGTGCTCAATACCATGTATTCCAACCAAAGAAATATCAGGAAAATCGTCGCGCATTAAATCATACGCAATATCAGAGGCCGCATCCCACTTCATCCATGCTCCTCCAGCCCAAATCAACGCGACTACTAACCCAGTAGCAAGTATGTAGGCCACACCATGATTCTTCTTCTGCATTGTTGAGTAAAACGCGAACGATCGTATATCCCGGCGGGCTTGTCGAACGATGTTTAAAACCTCCCACATAACCAAAATAGCTTTATGAGCCACTATATCAGCACTTCTGTCTGACTTGACTCTGGATAGGGCGGCATGAAGGGCTTCCAAACGTCTCAACGCGCGCAGGGGATGGTCAACAGAAAATCGTGCAAGCACACTCATTTCCTTGATCACCATGTCCAGTGCTTGTACTCCATGGCGTAAATCAACTGCGATCATTGATTCGGCGGATTGACATAGGCGGGCTGCCATAGCCAGGCGGAAATCTATATCCTCATCCATCCTGAGACATCCTAGGGGTTGCGGATCGTAACAAGATTATTTTTGGGTAAGGATATGCCATGTCATGGGGCAAATCCTCGTCGTCGAAGCTTAACCACCCTAAAGACAACTGATTACGAAAGCTTTGGTCCAGCCGGAATCGACCTTCAGCCTCAAGCTGTCGTAGTTTCGTTTGATTTGTTGCTGTATCCCCCGTCATGAAGCCCACGAGACAAAGTAGGTCTTGCCTTTCTATGACCTCTTTGGGTGTGTCAGGAAATATGAGGGTTACAACAACCTTCCCTTCTGCTTCCAATACACGCAGTGGCTCGGCTATATATTCACTCATCCAACTCGAAATAACTAGCCCTATCCGTAATTGAGTATCAAGGGATTTCGTTCTAACGTATCTTAATAACTGGTATCTTGGGTCAGGAGCAGCCATGCCCCGAACATAAGCAATGTCGAAAAGTAACGAACTACCAAGAAAAAAGGATAGAATCCCAACAAACACAATTTTTGTCCGAAGTGTTTTTAATTTCCCCCAAAAGTTGTCCATAGATAAGCTGGTCAGTACGGCCAAAGGAGGGAAGATCATTATTATCGTTCGGACAAATTCAGCACGATGGAAATAAAATGCACCCATAAGAAAAAGTACGCATAGAACGAATATATTTAGCGCGACTGTAATGGCAAGGCGGCGCTTAAAGGTAAAGGCCATAAGAAAGGAAAAGTAAAGCAATATCCAAAGATACGGGCCTGCTCCCCGTGGGATCAATGTCACAATATAGCTTAAAATCTTATTAAGCTGAAACAAAATGCCACTACTAGTCTGTTGTAAATTCGCAGCTTCCCTCCATTGGATTGACAATGGCCCTAGTGCAGTGTGAATATCAAGAAATAGCATGGGGTCTGCAACAAAAAAACCGACAAAGAAAGCAATAAAGAACGCTACCAAGTTCCTATTGAAAATTGCTCCCACAGCTACATTAGAAAAGAGAGTGCTTTTTCGCTTTTGAATCAATTCCTCATACGTTATGGCTGAAAGTGGGATAATCATGGTTAAGATGGCGGGGTACATTGTCGCAGTAGCTAAACCGCACACAAGCCCAGCAAGGGCTCTCCAACGCATGCGCAATGACTGCAGCATTACAGCAGTGACAAAAAAAGTTAATGTTACAAAGAAGTTAGATATAATATGGGGACGCATGTAGTGAGAATAAACAACCTCGATAGGGACAACAGCCAATACTGCAGCGCCAAGTGAGGCAAAGATCGGGCGAACGCGCAATCGGCGCAATGTGGCATAGACCAGTGCTATACTTGCGAGGTCGAAAGCAACAACAAGCAGTCTGCTTACCAAGACCATTTTGGAGTACTGTTCGCCATTGGTGCTGGCTTGATATGCATAAACGTCAATCAAACCCACAGCCTTTGCAGCGCCCAATGCACCGGTCCAGAGGTAATAGGCTAGCATTCCATCCATGTGTCCGAGGATAGGGGTGAGTTCCCCTTTGGCGATGTTAACCGTTGCGAGGGCGCCAATCGTACGGTTTTCATCGGGATGAAGAATGAGAGGCATCTCCGGAGAAGGTAGACCCCACGTTATCCCTGCAATACGCAATGTGGCAGCCAGGATTAAGACTATAAATATAGTAATATAACTACGCATACTGTGGCTTCTGGACGAAGATACATACGATCTGCTGCAGCACATGTGGAGATGCGGGTTGTCGTACAAACACAATCAAAACCCTGGAATGCTGTCGAGCGTTAAGGACAACATAAGCATTGACAGTGCAAGAGGTGTCAGTTGGTGACATCGTATGTTCCGCCAGCGACGACTTGTTCGAGAATATCTCGGCCGTAGAGATGGAAGTCAATGAGCTTCTCCCTGCTCGTTTCAGAAGATTGCGGGCATGGGCCTTGCCGGTGATGAAAAAGAATTCGTCAGAGTGAAGCAATTTTTCTACTGTTCACCCTGTTTGTCAGGATGTGGATAGTCTTGAGTACGTAAAGGCTTACACCTCTGGAGTTTGGCCAGAATGACACTATATTACTGTCTAATTTTAGCACGTGTCCGAACTTCTTCGAGAAGGGTATAAGTTTACTGCTCATCGGAATCCTCCATTACGTAAATGATGAAGGTGTCATCGAAACGGTCTGGTTCAAATGGTTAAAGGAAATGCCAGCTTGTTTATGTGAGTTGCCTTGTGGTTATCGCAAGGATGCATGTTACGCTGTAAGGGGAATGTCCAGAGCAATGACGTCGAGGTAGGCAATCCCCCTGGCCTACGCGAAACATTACCATACCAGTTGTAGGTTGGAATAAGGAGCAAGGTACGGGGCGTTCAAGAGTGTTGTCCTTCTCTTCAAACATATGTTCAATATTTTGTCGAAGCTGACATGCGGCTGCCAGCCTGTAAGGGCAATTAAACAAGAAATATCCCCCAAAAGCGGGGAACGTTTGTAGCCAAGCAGGGACATCTTCGCGCACGAGATCTTGCTGGTTGAGCCCGGTGATATCGATTGATTCACAGCCCAATCCCGCACACTTACCTGCTTGCCCGTGACCACGATATAATCAGAAGCCTGGGGAATCTGCAATGTGCGCCAGAATGCATCTCCGAAATCCTGGGCCCCCCCAGGTGATCGGAGCCAATAGTACACCCAACAGGCCCCCGTATTCCTCCATGAGGTGGTCCCTATAAGTTGAACAGGTTGGCTGCGTTTCTAAGCAAAAGTCCGGTTGATTGTCATGCCGCCTTCTGGGAGCCTGAACATTCCCCTTAGACATCCATGGGCCGCTGTTTGTCAAAGGCGGTATGCGGTCCCTATTCGTTGTTAAGTGGACCCAGTGCCCAAGCTCACGCCGCGTCTGGCTTCCGGCCTCAAGCTATCTCAGTGAGAGGCATTCCCGCTTCTCCGAGTGCCACAGGTGTGCGCTGAAAACGTTGTCCGTCCAGCGCTTTGCCGTCCATGGAAGTGGCACTCCTGCATTTTTAAGTGCCTGAGTACATTCCTGGTTGCAAAATTTCGCTCTCTGGTCGGTGTTGAAGATTTCTGGTGCTCCAAATCGATCCAAAGCCTCTTCCAAGGCCGAATCACAGAAATCCGTGTCCATGGTGCTGGGCAGCCCTCAGGACAACATAACCTAGCTGTGTCAATCCATGATCG
Source organism: Desulfovibrio sp. (assembly GCA_016208105.1). NCBI lineage: Bacteria > Pseudomonadati > Thermodesulfobacteriota > Desulfovibrionia > Desulfovibrionales > Desulfovibrionaceae > Desulfovibrio > Desulfovibrio sp. The sequence continues at coordinate 7,013 of JACQYS010000016.1, read as the reverse complement.
CCACCACGTACAAGACCGACTTCGTCGGCACGTCTGCACACCACACTTGATTCAGTCGATCAATCCGCATCCCTCGCAAGAAATACAGGTAGCCCGGTGAGCAGGGTGCGAGGCGCTGGTTCGTGGTGTCTGGTATATCGCCGTCAGCTCCTTCTAACGCACCAAACGTCGAACTCGGCCACGCCCAACAGACGCCCTGAGTCTTGAAATAGAGCAGCATTTGCCTTGAGCCGTAAAAGGGCGCCTCCAGAATCTGAGCATCAATGAGACGCATCAGCTTAAGATACATGGCGCTCTCTACCTTGGGGTGATGTTGTCCGTCGACCCGGGTAAGCCGAGCATCCGGCATTGCCGAGAGATACTGGGTCTTGGGTGAACTGTTTCGTCCAACCTAAGCCTCCTCCCCCGACCCACAGCCGAGCGAAGGCTCTCTCCAAAAAAACACGGTCAGTTGGGCGATCTTCGCGTGCGGATCGCGAACTCAGCCTCGCCAACCTTTTACATGGCAGCGGCCTTTCCGGAAAATGCCGATACCATGCTGTCCTTGGCTTGGCGCTTTCAGGACGCAATCATCGTGGGGTGTACGTCGTACTTGCTCGCTAGTTCAGATAGGGTTAAAAAGAATTTTGAGGCCTCCAGGACTACCATAGCCTTGAACTCCGCAGAAAACATCCTTCGCTTGGACATCGTAGACCGTCCTACTCGCTTGAGGACTCCAGCTTAGCGAACTGTTCGATTCTCGGCTCCATCCCATGGCTTCCTGCTCAGTCGGCAACGATAGTCGCACTAAGTGTAATAGGATTTTGAAGGAAAACACATCTCCTATGCCAAGACTATGTAGTTAGGTTTCTTACACCCCGAGTAAAAGGTGGCCAGAAGGCCGCGCCTGCGCTAGTAGGCGGCGGCATACTAAACCGCTTTACCCTGCAAAGGGAGCTCCGGCACTCCCACGGCGAAATCCCCAAGAGGTCTTTAAATATTGGGATTGGTAATCGCTGTTTGCTTTCGAAGATGCCTTGGGATATACTGCGTGAGCAGCTTTGCCGCTGAAGCAGGTTTTTGATGATGACCTTACAATCCAACTCATACATATCTGTCGGGAAATTATGATGGGTGTCACTAAATACTCAGTAAGTTGTTGTATCTGCGGTTCACAGAAATACACACCTCTCTACGACGATGAACTGGGAGATGCTATTCCTGCAGTTGAATACGACTTTACGGCAGAGACACGTAAAACTTTTGCAATTGTATCCTGTAACACTTGCGGGCATGTCTACACCAACCCTATGCCCATGATCGACGATGCGTACGAGATAAGCCAGGACGAAGTGTACATCTCGACAAGCAAACAGCGCGTAGCGTGTTTTAAGAAAGTTTTTGACATTATTCTCAAGCAGAAGAGTTCCGGGAGTTTATTGGACATTGGGTGCGCTACCGGGTTGCTGTTAGATGTCGTTTCCTCAAAGTTCAAGACATACGGAGTTGAACCTTCAAAGTGGTCAAGAAGCCAGTGCGACAAAAAGCATCGTGTACATTCATCTTTGGACGAAATTGGCAACACCCAGTTTGATGTTGTCACCATGCTCGGTGTTATCGAACACATCCCTGATCCTGATTCACTTGTGGCTGCAATTACGAAAGTATTGAAGCCTAATGGATGTTTTGTGGTGTACACAGGGGATGTTGAGGCGTTACTTCCTAAGGTGTTAAAGAAAAGATGGTGGTGGTACCAAGGTATGCACCTGCATTATTTTTCACGAAGAACATTGGAAATGCTCTTTAATAAACATGGATTCCAAGTGGTACACGCTGGGGTAATGCCGTTATATTTCTCACTGGATTCATTGAGTACGAGCATGAAGCGATATCCGCTCTTGCATAGAGTCTTTGCACCTGTCTTAGAGTTTCCTGCAATTCGCGATGTACTTGTCCCAATGCCATTAAGTGGAGAGATGTTGCTCATAGGCCAGATGTCCGACAGTAGTTGACCTTGGTAGATAGGACGGGCCGCTGGCCTCAACCATTTCCACTCCGCGAGTGAGTACGGTCGGTAAAGGTTTCCGCCGGGTGCATGTCTGCTGTCGTGGGAAGGGTGGTCAGTGAGTCATAAAAAGGGCTGAGCGCACTGGCGACATGAAGAGGTGAAGATTCCGATGACAACTTAAGCGTAACTGATCTTGGCTGAACGATGGCTCATTTGTCCGCCTGAAGCCCTGCGGGCCTCGGGATCATCTCCGGCCTGACAACGGAACTGAATCACAGCCTATACCAGAAGGGGTTGGTTAACCGGGGTTGGGGTCAAAATGCTGCAGATGAAACTTGGTTCCCCCTGGGAGAGCGCCTGCCGCGAAAGCTTCAACGGAAAAATGCGGGTCCGATGTTTAACTGTGAGATTTTCTACAACTTCGGCAGGCTCAGTTATTCTTGGAGTGTTGCGCAAAGAGTATTACATGATTAGGCCGCACGGCTCACTGGAGCAATGTCCGCCACCAACTCCTGCTAGAATCTTCCCCTCAGGGCAGAATGCTCCCCTTGGGAAGTGTTCATTGTACACAGGATTGAGTGTAGCCCCTCATAATTAGTGATACATTTTTTGAGGGTAGGTCAAATTGATCCTGAGAAATACCATCTCTGGTAGGGGACTCACGGATGTTTTTGTTTAAAGGATAAGATTTTGCAAAAAGACAAACATATGGGCCAGCCTATATTCGAAATGGATGAGAAAGGTAATAAGCATTTTATTTCTGCTTTAGTTGTGCTTGTTTGCGCTGCTGCTATACGATTATATAATCTTGAGGTGCCTGCGTTATGGTTCGACGAAGCTATAGTTCCTGTGATGGCTTCCAAGTCCGTTGGTTATTTAATTGAATGGATAAATACTAAGGAAATGCACCCCCCCCTTTACCATATTTTGGTAAAGGGGGTTTTGCAATTGGGGACATCTGAATTCGCTCTGCGTGTTCCTTCTGTTGTGTTTGGGCTTGCTGGTATCATCATGATGTACAAGGTCGGTTCTCTCTGGGTTTCCAGGGAGGCAGGGCTTTTTGCTGCAGTATATCTTACTTTCAGCCCAGCGCATGTATATATCTCACGGGAAGTCAGACCGTATGCTTTTGCCTCTCTGTTTCTTATGGCCGGACTTATACTCTTGCATCGTTTTGTTGATAATAAAGATGATAAAACCTTCTATTTGCTTGCCATACTTCAAGGTCTGATGTTGGCTACAGTGTATACTGCTTTGATTCCAATACTCTTTTTTCAGGCTTTCACTCTTGTTGTCCTGGTTCGAAGCAGAGGGATTATCCAAACAATAAAACCATTAGCCATAAACGTATTTCTGCTTTTGGCTCCTGGGGGTTATTTTTTGGCTAACTGCATGTACTCTCGGCAAGGACATAGTATGTCCACAACCCTGCCTGAGGCAGTGGCCAACTACACGCGTGCAGCTGTCGGTATTTTTCTCGGTGAGAATATTCCACTTGCGAACTATGCTACGTATCCATGGCACTTTTGGGCTGTTCTTGGTGTAATGATATGGGGAACGGTTTGGCTCTGGCGCAACCGACGGGCATCTTTCTGGCTTAGTTTATCCTATTTCGGAGCCAGCCTGATCTTCATGCTGCTGATACGCTCATCTTTCTCCCTAACCTATTGGCATCTCTTCTCACTTTATCCACTCCTCGCTTTACTTGTGGGAACAGGTGTTGCCGCCCTGATACCCGGCTCTTTTAAACCTTTGGCGGCCATAGTACTGGCTGTCATAATGCTTCCTATTTTTTTCAAATCTGAGCAGGGTGCGTTTTACCAAGACAGTAATCCTTTCTTTCGCAGTGCCGGAAAAGCTGTTGCCAGCCAGTTCCCTCCTGACGGAGGGTTCCTCGTGGATACTTCGGTGGTGGACCTGATCAACTGGTACGCCGACTCTTTTAGCTTGGTAAATGGTTTAAAAGAGCAGCATATCCGATCCAATGGTTCCCCCATCACACTTCGTGTATTGGAGAATCAAAACATCGACCATCAGGAACGGTTGATGGAGTTAGAGCCTAGTCCAGGCGAGCCCGTCGCACATAGAACGGCCTCATTCCCTTTGCCTGATGGGGTATTGGAAACCTGGTCAGTGGACAATTCGGGGGAAATCCCTTTGATCACCCCCTTCAGCATGAGCCTCAGCTCCTCTCCTCGGAGTTTTTATGGCCATGTGGCCGCTGCGGATAATGTTATGGTCCGCCCCTATTGGGGCTACTCCATAATCCCAACCATTAATAATGCTTGGACATCTTTTGAATACCATTTCACCAATGATGGTCCGGTAAATGATCTACTCATCGCACTCACTGCCAATTATATAAATTTTGGCCGGGGCAATGGTTTTGTCATGACCTGCCAGTTCGATAATGAGGAACCGCAGGTCCTGATGTCATATACTGGCCCTGAGGCATCGACTGCTGGCGGACCTGACGCAGGTTACATCCCACGTACAGTCACTCTGCGGCGCGTTAAACCATTCTCCTTGATGACCATTGGATTTAAACTCTACTGCGCGGAGATATCCCCCAGTTATCCCACCTCCAACTTGGATACGGTAGGGTTCAAAAGCCTTCTCATCTCTGCTCGGCCTGTGAATGGGAACGTCATGGACGCACAGGGCCTAGCGCCGGAATATGAGTTTAACGGGCTGCATGGGGTTGAAGTGGATGGGAATCGCGCTTGGCGATGGGGGGTGGGAGGAAGATCAGAAATATCCTTTCCGTTGGCTGAGGCACAAAGAGTGCGTTTGAGTTACGCCTTTACGAATTTCATGGCTGGGCAGTCATGCCGGGTGTTAATAAATGGCAAGGTGTTAGACGAGTCGGTCGACATACCCCGCCAGTCTTGGAATGATGGACAAAAGCAGAGAGAGATTGAGTTCGACGGGTTGGGTGGTCGCAACGAAGTTGTGTTTGAGTTTTCAAAAATTAACCATGTCAACTCGTCCATGTCCGATACAGATTCTACCCCCTACACTGTGGCTTTCACGAAGCTTGAGATTGAACCGCTTGGAGCAGGAACCGCCAAACCATGATCTCATGCATAAAGACCGATTCTAAACGATTTTTGTGACAGATACGCATTGTGATCGTGCCTCAAAATCCGCCGGTCGCAAGGCCTTGGGGGTTCGTACCCCTCCCGTCACAAATAGAATAGCGGCTCACAGTGGCATACTGTGCGCAGCTATTTTGTCTTTGGCTCATTGCGCCTTGTACAGAGGGCAATGTTTGCTGTGCGATACTCCCTTCACATAACCGCTCAGCGGTAGGCAAGTTTGACCTCGTTGACCCGGCATTCGTGGTGAGCTAACTTTCCGGACCAACATTTAACGTCAGCTCTTCATGCAACCATCTGAAAGTTCCTCACCTCTCTCAAAAGCCGCTTTGGCGATCATTCTGGCCTGCGGTGCCGCACTTCGCCTGTACCACCTGGAAACGCCTTCCCTGTGGTGGGATGAGATTTTAGTCCCGCTTACTGCAAGCCACAGCCTGTCGTATATATTTGACTTCTGTCGTTCAGCGGAGATGCATCCTCCACTGTTTTATATCATCTCAAAAGTCACACTGGCTGCTGGTGTCAGCGATTTCTCCCTGCGGTTTCTTCCTGTTGTTCTAGGCATTATTTCCATCTACTTCTTCTATCGCATCGTGCGCGTCTTTTCAGACGAGGGGACGGCACTGATCGCATCTGCGGTGTTGGCCGTTAGCGGCCTTCACATCCTTCTCTCGCGCGAGATACGGCCGTACGCCTTGCAGTTGATGCTGGTCCTTTGGGCCCTGTGGCTTCTGGTGAGGATAACGCAATCAGGGCGCTGGAAAGACCTCGCGTTACTGGCTGTGGTCAACGCGACGCTTTTCTGGCTGCATTATTTCACCTTCCATATTGTATTCGCGCAGGGCGTTATTCTCCTTTTGTGTCTGCTTGCCCGCAGGCCGGGTTTTGATCTGAAACGTTTTATTGTGTTTTGTTTGGCGACCGTATTCACGGCTTGGCCTGTGTTCTACTGGTTTTTCCTGCCCAGTTCAGGATCGCGAAGCATCTTCTCGGATACCCAGTATTCGCGTTGGACAGTGTTTGATCTGATAGTGAACTACCTGGGTTTGGCCGCGTTTTTTTTCGAACCGGTCTGGGTAAGGCTGGTCGCAGCCGGACTCGCTCTGGCCGGTTTTTCGATCCTCTTTGTTCGTAACACGTGGCTTGCACTCATTTGTTTGATCCTTGTGGCAGCTCCCCTGTTGAACGTCTTTGCTCTTGGCAAGGCTGCCTACTTCTCTCCGTGGCATGTGGCTTACGTCACCCCGTTCCTGGCATTTTTCATGGCCACGGCCCTGGCCGTGGCGCCTTGGCGTAGAACCATCGCCGTAGCCATCGTTATTTGCGGAACGGTGTTCATCTTTTCCAAGGAGTATGCCCGCTACTACGAGGTCGACAGCTACCGGCACAACGTGTTCGTGACCCTGTTCAAGCCCGTGGCCAAGCACCTGGCCACAGCTCTCCCGGGCGGCGGGGTCACGGTCTGCTCCAACCCAGGATTTGCCAATGGTGTGAGCTGGTATCTCGACCAGTACGTCAGGCCGAATCCATTGCGTGACCAGCAGATTGCGCCTGAACAGAAAAACGTAACGGTGCGATTTATTTCCGCGTTCCGCGATTTCGGGACCTTGGGCGGTGACGAAGCGGCGTTCCTTGCCAAACAGGGCATTCCTGAATCGACCGGCGATGCTCTCAATGCAAAGGTCTACACCTACAAGTACGATCATCATCCCATCGCCCGTATGACCACACTGCCTTTTGAGGGAACGATCGAAGCGGGGTTGGGATTTTTCAGCCGAATCCAAAGTCTTACGTGGCTATCCCCTTAACTCCGCATAGGTGACAGGGGTGGCACTGGAGCAGGCCCTCAAGAGGCGGTCGAAGCCCTGCCCAGGCCAGAAACGGCGGTTGAATCGGTAGCAGAATTCATCGAGGTATTTTTGAAGATG
>JACQYS010000015.1 GCA_016208105.1 Desulfovibrio sp. | reverse complement strand
GTTCAAGGATGATGCGCCCGCGCTCGATCAAGTTGTTGACGTTGGTCGGTTCGCGTTCCAGTGATGATTCAATCGCTTTGCGCGCCAGAGTCAATTTGCCCGCACGCCGATAGCAACTGGCGAGGGCGCAATAAATTTCGGTGGACGGGTTTTTGGCGACTGCCGCTTCGAGCAATGGGATGGCTTCTTTAAAATTCCCGAAGAGGGCGAGGGCGCGCGCTTTCCACACGCTGACGGCATTTGCATCCGCGCCAAGATCGGCGGCGCGTTCTAGTTGATTCATGATCTCCGCTCGCTCCGTTCCTTCGATTTTTGAAAAATTTCCAATGGGAGCAGATTCTTTTTCAAGGATGAGGGCGCGATTGAGATTCATTAGCGACTCGGAATCTTCGGGGCGACCTTTGGCTACTTTGCGGCTGGCGGCGACACTTTGCGCGTGATGATTCGTTTTCAGAAAAACTTCGGCGGCGGCTGCCAAGACATCGGTTGAATTTGGATCAAGTTCAATGGCGGCTTCGGCGGCGGCTTTGGCTTCGGCGCGTTTGCCAAGTTGAAGATAGACGCGCGCCATCTCTGCCTGCGGTTTGCCGAGATGCGGCGCAAGTTGCGCGGCGCGTTCCAACGCGCTGAGGGCGCGATCATTTAAATTTTTGGCGTGATACGTTTCGCCGAGCATCAACCATACGTCGTGATCATTTGGAGTCAAGCGTGAGGCGCGTTCCAGATGCGGCAGTGCGGAATCGAAATTCTGTAACGTGATGGCGGCGCGCGCCGCTTCCAGCGCGAGCGAAACATCTTGCGGTGATTCTTGCGCGGCGCGTTGATACGAGTTGAAGGCTTCGAGATGTTTGCCCTGATGCGAAAGTGCCGCGCCAAGTTTGGTGTGAGTCGCCGCGTCGTTAGGGTGTTGCAGAAGATTCTTTTTCCACGGCTTCGCCCAACGCTTTGACGATGTCCGCCCGACTCGGATCGAGCGACATGGCTTTCTCAAAAACTAAAACGGCTTCACCGAAATCTTTGAGCTTCAAATAAAGTTCGCCTAACCCCACAAGGATCATCACCGAGTTCGGCGCAATACGTAACGCTTCGAGATACAAGGTGCGCGCCATTTCGAGTTGGTTGCTTGCCGCGAGAAGTTCTGCTAACTCTTGACGATATTGCGGAATTTCGGGCGCAAGGTCAATTGCTTGTTTTAAAACTTGCGCGGCGTGCGCGGTGTTGCCGGCTTTGCGCGCGCAGTGGGCGAGCGTGGACAACAACAAATGATCGTCGGGCGCGAGTCGTGAAGCGGCTTCGTAACTATTTACCGCTTCTTCCCATAAACCGGCGGCGGCGTAAGCCTGCGCCAAAGTTTTTTGCAAAGAGAAATTTGTTTTGTCGTTTTCGGCGGCGTCTCGCAGCGCGGCGATTGCCGCTTCGTGTTGTTTGAGCGCGAGACAGCACACGCCGAGCTGCACAATGAGTTCGGAACGCTTCGGGTCAAGGGCGAGGGCGCGTTGATACGTTTCTTGCGCGGCTTTAAATTCTTGGGCGTGTTCGTAGATCGCGCCGAGCAAGGTGAGCGAATCGGCGTCGTCGCAGTCTTTCACAACGGATTCGAGAGCCGGGCGGGCGATGGCGTGATGATTAAGTTGATAAGCGACTCGCCCCAGATCGCGCAGCAGATCTACGGGGATGCCGCCAACCGCTGACGAGTGGGCGCGTTGATACACCGCCAACGCTTCGTCGAACCTGCCCAGCGCTTCGAGCGTGCGCCCTAAAATAATTTCAATCGGCGAACGATCTGAAGCGGTGACATTGATGAGGGCGCGTTGGAGAGAGTCGAGCGCCTCTTTGTGGCGATGTTGAGCGTGATACAGTTCGCCGAGTCGTTTGTGAATCTGTCCGCGACTTGGATCGAGTCTGACTGTTTGGTTGAAGGACTGGATCGCTTCGTTGGGTTGATTCAATTGGGCGTAGAGATCACCTAGATCGGCGTAGAGATCGGGATCGTTTTGACAGTATTTGCATCCGGCTTGTAAAGCGGCAAGGGCGCGCTGTGGATCGTTTTGCGCGCGATGATATGCGCCGACGGCTCGCCATGATTCGCTAGATGTGGGGGCGAGATCGGTGGCGCGGTTGAAGTATTCAAAGGCTTCGTTGGTTTTACCCAGCGCAGTTAACGCTTTACCTATGATGACTAAGACTTCCGAAGTCTCCAAGACTTCGGAAGTCTTGAGTGCGGTTGCTAATGCGAGTTCGGGTTGATTTGCCTCAAGCGCGGTTTGGGCGAGTTCGATTTGTAGTTTGGGATCGGGATCGCGGGCGATGGCGCGTTGATAGTGAGGGATCGCCGATACGGGGTCGTTGCGCCGTAAGGCTTGCGCCAAGATTTTTCGGGCGAGGGCGTTTTCAGGATCGAAGCCGAGCGCAGCCCAAGCGTGATCTTGCGTTTTGGTTTGATCGCCGTAAGCCGAAAAGTATTTTGCAAGATTCAGGTGAAGAGGCGCGGGGGAGGGCGATGATGCTAGAAGTTTTTCCCAAAGCTGCGCGGCAGAGTCGGCGTCACCGAGTTGGATCAGCAAATCGGCGCACGAGGTTAATGAGGGCGCATCACTTTCATTCGAATCACGAATCTTGATCAACAGATCACGCGCCAGATCAACATTGCCTGCCTTGT
>JACQYS010000014.1 GCA_016208105.1 Desulfovibrio sp. | reverse complement strand
CTGACTGCCGCCATCACCAAGCTGTCGCACATGCGCGGTTTCGGCGAGTACGTGGCATTCGACCAGATCGACAAGGCTCCCGAGGAGAAAGAGCGCGGCATCACGATCGCGACCGCTCACGTGGAGTACCAGACCGCGTCCCGGCACTACGCGCACGTGGACTGCCCCGGTCACGCCGACTACATCAAGAACATGATCACCGGCGCCGCCCAGATGGACGGGGCGATCCTGGTGGTCGCGGCCACCGACGGCCCCATGCCCCAGACCCGCGAGCACATCCTGCTTGCCCGTCAGGTCGGCGTGCCCCACCTGGTTGTCTTTTTGAACAAGGTCGACCTGGTGGACGATCCCGAGCTTCTGGAGCTGGTCGAGCTCGAGGTTCGCGAGCTTCTTTCCAAGTACGGCTACCCCGGCGACGACATCCCGGTGATTCAGGGTTCGGCCCTGAAGGCCCTGGAAGCCGACGACGCCAAGTCCCCGGACGCGGCTCCGATCTACGCCCTGCTTGACGCCTGCGACTCCTACTTCCCCGAGCCGGAGCGCGACATCGACAAGCCCTTCCTGATGCCCATCGAGGACGTGTTCTCCATCTCCGGCCGCGGCACCGTGGTGACCGGTCGTGTGGATCGCGGCATCATCAAGGTCGGCGAGGAAGTGGAAATCGTCGGTATCAAGGATTCCGTGAAGACGGCCAAGCCGGGTTCCATCACCCCGCACAAGAAGTACAAGGCCGAAGTGTACGTCCTGACCAAGGAAGAGGGCGGCCGCCACACCCCGTTCTTCTCCGGGTACCGTCCCCAGTTCTACTTCCGCACCACTGACGTGACCGGTGTGGTCACGCTGAACGAGGGAGTGGAGATGGTCATGCCTGGCGACAACGCCACCTTCAACGTCGAGCTCATCGCCCCGATCGCCATGGAGATCGGCCTGCGCTTCGCCATCCGCGAAGGCGGCCGCACCGTGGGCGCGGGCGTCGTGACCGAGATTACGGAGTAACCAATGAACAGCGATCGCATCCGGATCAAGCTCAAGGCCTACGACTACCGCATCCTGGACAAGGCCGTGGCTGAGATCGTTGATACAGCCCGCAACACCGGCGCGGGCATTGCCGGGCCCATCCCGCTGCCCACGAACGTGCACAAGAATACGGTCAACCGTTCGGTTCACGTGGACAAGAAGTCCCGCGAGCAGTTCGAGATGCGCATTCACAAGCGCCTGCTCGACATTCTCGAGCCGACTCAGCAGACCGTTGACGCCCTCGGCAAGCTCAGCCTGCCCGCTGGCGTTGACGTTGAAATCAAGCTTTAAAGGAAGGGGTAGACAATCATGGCCAAGAAAACCCTTGGCATCATCGGCCGCAAGCTGGGCATGACCCGCGTGTTCAGCGACGACGGCTCGGTGGTTCCGGTGACGGTCATCGCCGCCGGCCCCTGTCCGGTGATGCAGATCAGAACCCAGGACAAGGACGGTTACACCGCCCTGCAACTGGGCTTCGACGAGCGTGAGGAAAAGAAGTTCAACAAGCCCGAAAAAGGCCATCAGGCCAAGACCGGGAAGGGCTTCTTCAACGAACTTCGCGAGATTCGCCTTGACTCCGTGGACGGCTACGAGGCCGGTCAGGACATCACGGTGGAAATCTTCGCTCCCGGAGATAAGGTGAAGGTGACTGGCACCTCCATCGGTAAGGGTTTCCAGGGCCCCATGAAGCGTCACGGCTTCGCGGGCCTCAAGGCCACCCACGGTACCGAAAAGGCTCACCGCTCTGGCGGCTCCATCGGTCACAACACCGAGCCTGGCAAAGTCATGAAAGGCAAGAAGATGGCTGGTCATATGGGTGCCCGCACCGTGACCTGCATCAACTTGGAGATCTACGACGTCAGGCCCGAGAACAACATCATCCTGGTCAAAGGCCAGGTCCCGGGCCACCGCAATGGCCTGGTGATGATCCGCAAGCAGGGGTAGGCCATGGCCACCGTGAAAGTTTTTGATCAGATGAACAAGGAAGTGGGCTCCATGGATTTGGCTCCCGAGGTGTTCGAGGTGGCTGTCCGCCCCGAGATCCTTCACCTCGTGATCCGCTCCCAGCTGGCCGCCAAGCGCGCCGGCACCCACAAGGTCAAAACCCGCTCCTTCGTGTCTGGCTCGGGCTCCAAGCCCTGGCGGCAGAAGGGAACCGGCCGCGCCCGCTCCGGTGCCAAGCGCTCCCCCATCTGGAGGGGCGGTGCCATCGCGCACGGACCGCAGCCGCGCAGCTACGAATTCAAGGTCAACAAGAAGATCAAGGCCCTTGCTCTCAAGATGGCCCTGTCTTCCAAGGTGGCTGGCGAGTCCCTCATTGTCGTGGACAAGCTGGAGCTGCCCGAGATCAAGACCAAGCTCTTCACCGGAGTCGCCGGCAGCCTGGGATTGAAAAAAGCCTTGATCGTTCTGGGTGATTCCAATAACAATGTCGAGCTCTCCGCCAGGAACCTCCCGGGCATCAAAGTCGTTCGTCAAGACATGCTGAACGTATACGATTTGCTGAAGCATCCTCAGTTGGTGATGGTGCAAGGCGCTGCCCAGGCCGTTCAGGAAAGGTTGAAATAGCCATGAGCTACGCAAAAATACTTTTAAAGCCCCTGGTCTCTGAGAAAGCCACCAAGGCCAAGGAAGACGCCAACCAGGTGATCTTCTACGTGGCCCCCCTGGCCAACAAGATCGAGATCAAGGCCGCTGTCGAGGAAGCCTTCAAGGTGAAGGTCACCGAGGTCAATGTGGTGCGCCGCCGTCCGCTCAAGCGGACCCGCAACGGCCGCGCCGCCAGCCACGTGCCCGGCTACAAGAAGGCCTACGTGACTCTGGCCGAGGGCGAAAAGATCGAATTCTTCGAGGGAGTCTAAGCCATGGCTGTCCGCACTCTTAAACCTACCTCGGCTGGGCGCCGCTTCCAGACGGTCTCCGACTTCGCGGAGATCACAAAGGCCACGCCTGAGCGTTCCCTGACCGAGGGCCTGAACAAGAAGTCCGGCCGCAACAACCAGGGCCGCATCACTTCGCGTCGCCGCGGCGCCGGGAACAAGCACCGGTACCGTCTGATCGATTTTCGCCGCGACAAGTTCGACATCCCGGCCAAGGTTGCTTCCATTGAGTACGATCCCAACCGCTCCGCCCGCATAGCTCTTCTTAACTATGCTGATGGCGAGAAGCGTTACATTCTCGCGCCGGTTGGAATAAATGTCGGTGACACCCTGGTCGCTGGCGAGGCCGTGGACATCAAGGCGGGCAATGCCCTGCCCATGCACAAGGTCCCCGTCGGCACCCTGCTGCACAATATTGAGATGACTCCGGGCCGCGGTGGCCAGATGTGCCGCGCCGCGGGCACCTATGCTCAGCTCATCGCCAAGGAAGGCAAGTACGCCCTGCTGCGTCTGCCCTCCGGCGAGGTGCGCAACGTCCTGGCCGCGTGCATCGCCACGGTGGGTCAGGTCGGCAACGTTACCCATGAGAAGGTGTCCATCGGCAAGGCCGGCCGTAACCGCTGGCTTGGCAAGCGCCCCAAGGTTCGCGGCGTCGCCATGAACCCCGTCGACCATCCGTTGGGCGGCGGTGAAGGCAAGAGCTCCGGCGGACGCCACCCCGTGTCCCCCTGGGGCAAGCCGGCCAAGGGTCAGAAGACCAGAAATCGCAAGAAGGCCTCGTCGCGGCTCATCGTTAAACGCCGCGGCGAGAAGTAGGAGCGTAGATCATGCCCCGTTCGCTCAAAAAAGGCCCATTCCTGGACGACCACCTTGTCGCCAAGGTGGAGAAGGCCGCCGAGACCCAGGATCGTCGCGTGATCAAGACGTGGTCCCGCCGTTCCACCATCCTTCCCGAGATGGTTGGCCTCACCTTCGCCGTGCACAATGGCCGCAAGTTCATCCCGGTCTTCGTTTCCGAAAACATGGTCGGGCACAAGCTGGGCGAGTTTTCGCCCACCCGTACCTTCCACGGCCACGCCGCGGACAAGAAGTCCGCGAAGGGCAAGAAGTAAGGGGAGCTGAGCCATGGAAGCCAAAGCTATAGCCAAATACATCCGGGTCTCCCCGCAGAAAGCCCGCCTGGTGGCCAACACCATCAAGGGCAGGGGCGTTGAGGAAGCCATGAACATCCTCAAGTTCACGCCCAAGAAGGCCGCCGAGATCATCGGAAAGGTTCTGCACTCGGCCCTGTCCAACGCCGAACAGCTGTCCGCTGACGTGGACACGCTCAAGGTCAAGGACGTCATTGTGAACCAAGGCCCCACCTGGAAGCGCATCATGCCGCGTTCCATGGGACGGGCCAACCGCATCCTCAAGCGCACCAGCCACATCACCGTGGTGGTCGAGGAAGAGAAGGAGTAGGGGGCATGGGTCAGAAAGTTCACCCGTACGGCTTCCGTCTGGGCTACAACAAGAACTGGATTTCCCGCTGGTTCGCGAAGAAGGACTATCCTGCCTTCGTCTTCGAGGACAACAAGATTCGCAAGTATGTGAAGTCTTCCTTGTTCCATGCGGGCATTTCCCGGATCGAGATTGAACGCGCCGGCGGCAAGATCAAGCTGATCATCCACACTGCGCGCCCGGGCATCGTCATCGGCCGCAAGGGCACCGAGATCGAGAAGGTCCGCGGCGAGCTCAAGAAGCGCTTCGGTCGCGAGTTTGCCGTCGAGGTCAACGAGATCCGCCGTCCCGAAACGGATGCTCAGCTTGTTGCTGAGAACATCGCACTGCAGCTTGAACGCCGTGTTGCCTTCCGCCGCGCCATGAAGCGCACGGTGGGCTTGGCCCGCAAGTTTGGTGCCGAGGGCATCAAGGTCTTCTGCGCCGGCCGCCTGGCCGGAGCCGAGATCGCCCGTTCCGAGTGGTACCGCGACGGCCGCGTGCCGTTGCACACCCTGCGCGCCGACATCGACTACGGCTTGGCCACGGCCAAGACCACCTACGGTGTCATTGGCGTGAAGGTGTGGATCTTCAAGGGCGAGATTTTGGATAGTGAGGTCGAACAATAATGCTAGCCCCCAACAGAACCAAATTCCGTAAACGCCAGAAGGGCCGTTTGCGCGGACCCGCCACTGGCGGAGCCGAGATATCCTTCGGCGAAGTGGGCATCAAGGCCCTGGAGCACGGCAAGCTGTCCAGCCAGCAGATTGAAGCCGCCCGCGTGGCCATCATGCGCCACATCAAGCGCGGCGGTAAGGTCTGGATCCGCATCTTCCCGGACTTCCCGGTTACGGCCAAGCCCGCTGAAGTGCGCATGGGTTCCGGCAAAGGCGCTCCCGTCGGTTGGTGCGCTCCTGTGAAGCCCGGCCGTGTGCTTTATGAGGTCAAGGGTGTGGAGATGGAAGTTATGATCGAAGCGCTCAAGCGCGCCCAGCACAAGCTGCCGATCAAAACCAAGATCGTCACCAAGGAGTTCGCCTAGCCATGTTGACCTCCAAGGAACTTCGCGAACTGGATGAAGTTAAGCTTGCCGAGAAGCTCTCCCAATCCGAGGAGGAGCTCTTCAAGCTTCGCTTCCAGCACGCCACGGCGCAACTGGAAAAGACCCATCGTCTCTGCGAGCTCAAAAAAGACGTTGCCCGCATCAAGACGGTGATGACCCAAAAGAAAAGCGGCAGGTAGGAAACCATGGAAGAGCACAAAAGCAACCGCCGGATGCTGACCGGCATCGTGGTCTCCGACAAATGCGACAAGACCATTGTCGTGCGCGTTGAGACCCTGGTCAAGCACCCCCTGGTGAAGAAGTACATCCGCCGCCGCAAGAAGTTCATGGCCCACGACCCGATGAACGAGTGCGGCATGGGCGACAAGGTGCAGATCATCGAGCACCGCCCGCTGTCAGCCCGCAAGCGCTGGCATCTGGTGAAGATCATGGAGAAGGCGAAATGATCCAGGTAGAATCCGTCCTCGACGTCGCCGACAACTCCGGAGCCAAGAAGGTCGCCTGCATCAAGGTGCTGGGAGGATCCCGGCGCCGTTATGCCTCGGTTGGCGACATCATCGTGGTCTCCGTGAAGGAAGCCATGCCCCATTCCAAGGTGAAGAAGGGCCAGGTGATGAAGGCCGTTATCGTGCGTACCAAGAAAGAAGTCGGACGCCCCGACGGCACGTACATCAAGTTCGACAACAACTCGGCCGTGCTCCTTTCGGCTCAGCTCGAGCCGGTGGGCACCCGTATCTTCGGCCCCGTTGCCCGCGAGCTTCGTCTGAAGAACTTCATGAAGATCGTCTCGCTGGCCCCTGAGGTCCTGTAGAGCGATCGGGCTTGAGGACATTATGAAAACGTATCGTATCCGCAAGGACGACAAGGTGATGGTCATCGCGGGCAAGGACAAGGGCAAGATCGGCAAGGTCTTGAAGATCCTTCCCAAGGTCGACCGGATCCTGGTGGAAAAGGTGAACATGGTGAAGCGTCACCGCAAGGGCAACCCCTATGCCGGCCAGGCCGGCGGGATCGAGGAGAAGGAAGCCCCTCTGGCTCTCTCCAATGTTGCCCTCATGTGTGATGCTTGCGCCAAGCCCACCCGCGTGGGTTACAAGTACACCGAGGACGGCAAGAAGCTTCGCTTCTGCAAAAAGTGCAACGAAGTAATCAGCTAAAGGGAATCGAACAATGACTCGCCTCGAACAAGTATACTCCGAGAAGGTCGTTCCGGCCTTGCAAAAGGAGTTCGGGTACAAGTCGCCCATGCAGATTCCCAAGTTCAAGTTCATTTCTCTGAACATCGGACTTGGCGAAGCCTCGCAGAACTCTAAACTTATTGACGTCGCTGCTGCCGAGTTGACCGCCATCGCCGGCCAGAAGTGCGTCATCACCCGCGCCAAGAAATCCATCGCGGCCTTCAAGCTCCGCGAGAACCAGCCTGTCGGCTGCCGGGTGACGCTTCGCCACGACCGCATGTGGGACTTTTACGACAAGCTGGTCAATTTCGCCCTTCCACGCGTCCGCGACTTCCGCGGCGTCCCGGACAGGGGCTTCGATGGCCGGGGCAATTTCACCCTGGGCATCAAGGAACATACCATTTTTCCCGAGATCAACATCGACCGGGTCGAGCGCGTGACGGGAATGAATATCACTATTGTTACGACCGCCCAGACGGACAAAGAAGGCAAAGTTCTTCTCGATCTTCTCGGCATGCCCTTCAGAAAGTAGGAGGATACGACCGTGGCACGCACTGCTCTTAGGGTGAAAGCCCGGCGCACAGCCAAGTTTTCTTCCCGGGCCTACAATCGCTGCCCCATATGCGGCCGCGCCCGGGCGTTTTTGCGCAGGTATGGCATTTGCCGTATTTGCTTCCGCAACATGGCCCTGGCCGGCGAACTGCCCGGTGTCAGGAAATCGAGCTGGTAGGAGGCCGACATGTCTGTGACCGATCCAATCGCCGATATGCTGGCCCGCATCCGCAACGCGTACCACGCGCTGCACAAGAAGGTCGCCATGCCCCACTCCAAGATGAAGGAGTCCATGGCCGGGATTCTAAAGGATCAGGGCTACATTGAGGAATTCGCCGTTGACGGGCGCGATCTTGTGATTACGCTCAAGTACGCCAAGGGCCGCCCCATTATCGCTGGCCTTAAGCGTGTGAGCAAACCCGGACGCCGCATCTACGTTGGGGCTCATGACATCCCCCGCGTTCAGAACGGACTCGGCATCTGCATTCTCTCCACCTCGCATGGCATCATGGACGGCTTTGCCGCCAAGAGCGCCAAAGTGGGCGGCGAGCTGCTCTGCGAAGTCTGGTAAGAGGATTAAGCCATGTCCCGCATCGGCAAACAAGAAATCGCCATCCCGTCCGGAGTAGAAGTCAAAGTCTCCGCTGACGTGGTGAACGTCAAGGGCCCCAAGGGCGCGCTTTCCACGCCCACCCATCCCAAGATCGCATATGAGATCGAGGGCAACATCCTGCGCGTGAGCCGCGCCGACGACACACGCGTCGCACGCGCTCAGCACGGTCTGCGCCGCACCCTCCTGGCCAACTGCATCGAGGGCGTGACCAAAGGGTTCACCAAGACCCTGGAAATCATCGGCGTGGGCTACAAGGTTCAGGTCGCCGGCAAGGCCGTGGTCCTGACCGTGGGATTCTCCCACCCTGTGGAGTTCCCCCTGCCCGCTGGCGTTGAAGCCAAGGCCGAAGGCAACAAGCTGATCGTGTCTGGCATCGACAAGCAGCTCGTGGGTGAAACCGCGGCGACCATCCGCCGCGTGCGTCCCCCTGAGCCGTTCAAGGGCAAGGGCATCAAATACGAAAACGAGCAGATTCGCCGCAAGGCCGGCAAATCTGGCGGCAAGAAGTAAGGGGCTGGACATGAAACGGACAAAGCAAGCAGCTCGCATGAGCCGCAAGGTGCGCATCCGCAAGAAGATCAGCGGCACCTCGTCGCGTCCCAGGCTGGTGGTGTACCGCTCCAACCTGCACGTGTACGCCCAGATCGTGAACGACGAGAACGGCCAGACCCTGGTTGCTTCTTCCTCTCTGGCCCTTTCGAAGGCCGGCGAGGCGCTCAAGCCCAACAAAGACACCGCCGCCAAGGTGGGCCGCGACGTGGCCGCCAAGGCCAAGGAAAAGGCCATCGAAAGCGTGGTCTTCGACCGCAACGGCTACCTCTATCACGGTTGCGTCAAGGCTCTGGCCGATGGCGCGCGTGAGGGCGGACT
Organism: Desulfovibrio sp.; assembly: GCA_016208105.1. Lineage (NCBI taxonomy): Bacteria > Pseudomonadati > Thermodesulfobacteriota > Desulfovibrionia > Desulfovibrionales > Desulfovibrionaceae > Desulfovibrio > Desulfovibrio sp. The sequence goes on along the minus strand of JACQYS010000014.1, from coordinate 6,618 downwards.
GCACTTCTAATGGGGCTCAACATGGAACAGTCTGAACTGACTCAAATCGAAAAGATCGTATCGCTCAACCGCGTGGCCAAGGTCGTTAAGGGCGGCCGCCGGTTCAGCTTCAGCGCTCTGGTTGTCGTAGGCGATGGCAAGGGATCCGTGGGCTTCGGCCTGGGCAAGGCCAACGAGGTTCCCGAGGCCATCCGCAAGGCTTCCGAACAGGCCAAAAAGTCCATGATCAAGGTGCCCCTTTTGGACGGCACCCTGCCGTACCAGGTCATGGGGCGCTTCGGCGCCGGCCGCGTGGTCCTCATTCCGGCCTCCAAGGGCACCGGCATCATCGCCGGCGGTCCTGTGCGCGCCGTCATGGAGGCCGCCGGGGTGCACGACATCCTGACCAAGGCCATCGGCACCAACAACCCGCACAACGTGCTGAGGGCCGCCGTTGCCGGTCTGGCCTCTTTGCGCAGCGCGGACCAGGTCTCCGACCTTCGTGGCAAGACCCTGGAAACCCCGAGGAAGTAAGACCATGAGCGGGCAGCAAGTGACCGTGAAGCTCGTAAAGAGCAAGATTGGCTGCAATCCCAAGCAGCGTGCCACTCTCGAGGCTCTTGGCCTCAAGAGGATCCGTCAGGAGAAGACCCTGGAGGACACCCCCACGGTAAGGGGCATGATCTTCAAGGTTTCTCACCTTATTGAGGTGAAATAAGATGCAACTCCATGAGCTTTATCCCTTCCCCGAGGAACGCAAGGATCGCAAGCGCATCGGCCGCGGCCGCGCTACCGGTCAGGGTTGCACCTCCGGCAAGGGCAACAAGGGTCAGAATTCTCGCGCTGGTGTCAGCTCCAGGCCTTGGTTCGAGGGCGGTCAGATGCCCTTGGCCCGCCGCCTGCCCAAGCGTGGGTTCAAGAATCCGTTCAAGGTTTCCTACTCGCCGGTGAATCTGGCCAGGCTTCTTGAAGCCTTCCCCGAGACCACCGAGATCACCCTGGATGCCATCTATGACCGCGGCCTCGTGGCCCGTGGCTCCCTGGTGAAGGTGCTTGGCAACGGCGATCTCGCCAAGGCCATCACCGTCGAGGCTCACAAGTTCAGTGCCTCCGCCCTGGAAAAGATTTCCAAGGCCGGCGGCAGCGCCAAGTCCCTGGAAACCGTGACGGAAGGCTAACGTGGCACTGCAAGGCGTGGAGAATTTGGCCCGGCTTCCGGAGCTTAAGAAGAAGATCATTTGGACCTTCGTTATTCTGGCCGTCTACCGGGTGGGCATACATGTTCCTGTTCCGGGCGTGGATACCCTCGCCCTGCAGGACTTCTTCCAGAGCGCGAAGAACACCCTTTTTGGGCTCTTCGATATGTTCTCTGGCGGCGGCTTGAACAAGCTCTCCATCTTCACCCTGGGCATCATGCCCTACATCTCCGCCTCCATCGTGATGCAGCTGCTCACGGTTGTCAGCCCTGAACTCGCTCGCCTGCAAAAGGAAGAGGGAGCCCAGGGACGCAAGAAGATCACCCAGTACACCCGCTACGGCACGGTGCTCATCACCCTGATTCAGGGGCTTGGCATCGCCGTTGGCCTTGAGAACATGTCCAGCCCCACGGGAGCTCCCCTGGTGCTTCATCCCGGTATCGGATTCAAGTTCATGACCGTGATGACGCTTACCGCTGGAACGGTGTTCCTCATGTGGCTGGGCGAGCAGATCACCGAGAAGGGAATCGGGAACGGTATTTCGCTGATCATTTTCGCGGGTATCGTGTCCGGACTTCCCAGGGCGCTTATCCAGACGTTCACCCTGGTTGGACAGGGAGAAATGAGCCTCTTGGTTCTTATTCTCCTGGTTGTCGTCATGGGTGGCGTTCTGGCTGCCATCGTGTTCATGGAGCGCGGGCAAAGACGTGTTCCCATCCAGTATGCCAAGCGCATGGTGGGCAGGAAGATGTACGGCGGACAGACCACCCATCTTCCGCTCAAGATCAACACCGCAGGCGTTATCCCTCCGATCTTCGCCTCGTCGATCTTGCTCTTCCCCGCGACCATCGCCAACTTCTACGAGGCAGACTGGGTACAGATGGTCTCCAACTGGTTTAACCCCAGTTCCATCGTTTACAACGTCTTGTTCATCAGCATGATCGTGTTCTTCTGCTACTTCTACACGGCGATCATTTTTGATCCCAAGCAGATAGCCGAGAACATCCGCAAGCAGGGCGGCTTCGTTCCGGGCATTCGCCCCGGGCAGAAGACCAAGGAATACCTTGACCGCGTGCTGGCGCGCCTTACCCTGTGGGGCTCAATGTACATCTCCGCGGTGTGCGTGCTCCCCATGATTCTGATCGCTCAGTTCAACGTGCCCTTCTACTTCGGCGGCACGAGCATACTGATCGTGGTTGGCGTGGCCATGGACTTCATGAGTCAGATAGAGTCCTACATGATCAGCCGCCAGTACGAAGGATTACTTGCCAAGGGCCGCATCAAGGGCAGGACATAGGTTGAAGAAGTTTCGGGGCATATATATTAAGAACGAAGCCGAAGTGGACATCATGCGCCAGGCTGGCGGCATCGTGGCCGCTATCCTGGATGAGCTCGAAAAGGCTGTCCAGCCAGGCGTCAAAACCGTGTTCTTTGAAGATTTGGCCTTGCAGCTGTGCAAGGAATTCGAGGTGAAACCCGCATTCAAGGGGTACCTTGGATATCCGTTCGCGCTGTGCTGTTCGGTAAACGAGGAAGTGGTGCACGGATTTCCTTCCGAAAGGGAACTTGCGGAAGGAGACATCGTGAGCTTCGACATGGGCGTTATCCATCGCGGATTCTACGGAGACTCCGCCAGGACCGTGCCGGTCGGAGAGGTTCCGGAAGGAGTGAAGAAGCTCCTGAAGGTAACCGAGGAATCACTTTTTCGTGGTATCGAGCAGGCTAGGGCCGAGGCAAACTTGTATGATATTTCCCTGGCCATACAAAAACATGTTGAAGACCAGGGGTACTCTGTAGTAAGACGGTTCGTTGGCCACGGCATCGGACGGCATCTCCATGAGAAACCGGAGGTGCCGAATTTTGTCCCTAAGGGGGCAGGCGCTGTGGTGCTCAAGCCGGGCATGGCCCTGGCTATCGAGCCAATGGTCACCATGGGTGGTCCGGAGGTTGAAATCCTCTCGGACAAGTGGACCGCGGTCACAAAGGATCGTAGTCTGGCTGCCCACTTCGAGCATTCGGTGGTGATCACCAACGGCGAACCAAAAATTCTGAGCCAGCGCCTCACAGCGTAGGCCATACCCATTTGTGGGAGAAAGAAAATGAAAGTGCGGCCCTCGGTGAAGAAGCTTTGTCCGAAATGCAAGATTATCCGTCGCCACGGCGTTGTGCGGGTGATCTGTGAAAATCCCAGACACAAACAGCGTCAGGGATAAGTGAGGTAACGAAACGTGGCCCGTATTGCTGGAGTCGATCTGCCCAGGAACAAGCGCATGGATATCGCCCTGACCTACATTTATGGTGTCGGGCGCACCACGGCTTTGAAGATCCTGGATGCCACCGGCGTGGACTGGACCAAGAAGACCGATGACCTTTCCTCCGAGGAAGTCAACACCATCCGTAAGGAGATCGAAGCCAACCACAAGGTTGAGGGCGATCTTCGTCGCGAGGTCACGGCCAACATCAAGCGGCTGATGGACATCGGTTGCTACAGGGGGCTTAGGCACCGCAAGGGCCTTCCAGTCCACGGACAGCGCACCCACACTAACGCCCGCACCCGCAAGGGCCCGCGCCGCGCCGTGATGGCAAAGAAAAAGAAATAACCGCTTCGCGCGTTATTCATTAGAGGATTATTATGGTTGCTAAACCGCGCCGTACCGGCAAGAAAGAAAAGAAGAACATCCCGGTGGGGGTGGCCCATATTCAGGCCACCTTCAACAACACCATTATCACCTTCACTGACCCGAAGGGCAACGTGGTGAGCTGGGCCACCTCCGGCGGCGCCGGTTTTAAAGGCTCGCGCAAGTCCACCCCCTTTGCCGCCCAGGTCGCTGCTGAAACCGCGGCCCGCAAGGCTCAGGACCATGGCATGCGCACCGTTGGCATCTTCGTGAAGGGCCCCGGCTCCGGGCGTGAGGCCGCCATGCGCGCCATCAACGCCGCAGGTTTCAAGGTGAGCTTCATCCGCGATGTCACCCCCATCCCCCACAACGGCTGCCGTCCGCCTAAACGGCGCCGGGTCTAGGTCAGGAGGATCTACTGTGGCTCGCTATACCGGTCCTAAATGCCGTCTCTGTCGCCGTGAGGGCGCCAAGCTGTTCCTCAAGGGCGATCGTTGCTTTACAGACAAGTGCGCTTACGAGCGCCGTCCCTATGCCCCTGGCCAGCACGGCCGCATCCGCAAGAAGATGAGCGATTACGCCGTGCAGCTGCGTGAAAAGCAGAAGGCCCGCCGCGTATACGGCATCCTCGAGGAGCAGTTCCGCAGCTATTTCGCCGAAGCTGATCGCCAGAAAGGCGTCACCGGCGCGAATCTGCTCATCAACCTCGAGCGCAGGCTTGACAACGTTATTTACCGCATGGGCTTCGCCAACTCCCGGGACCAGGCCCGTCAGCTCGTACGCCATGGCCTGTTCATCCTGAATGGCCGCCGTGTCACCATCCCCTCCATTCAGGTTCGGGTCGGCGACGTGGTCGAGGTGCGCGAGAAGAATCGCCAGTCCCCCGTGATCCAGGAAGCCCAGCAGGTTATCGCCCGCCGTGGCTGCCCCACCTGGCTCGAGGTCGACGGCGCCGCCTTCAAGGGCAAGGTCAACGCCATGCCCGCGCGCGAAGACATTCAGCTGGCAGTGAACGAGCAGCTCATCGTCGAACTGTACTCCAAGTAAGAGGAAACAATGCTCATCCGTACAGGCGACAGGCTCATCAACACCCGCAACTGGTCGGAATTGGTCCGTCCCGAGAAGTTGGTCCGCGACTCGAAGTCCACCAACACTTACGGGCGCTTCACGTGCGAACCGCTGGAACGTGGCTTCGGCACCACCCTGGGCAACGCCCTGCGGCGCGTGCTTCTGTCCTCCTTGCAGGGGGCGGCCATCGTGTCGGTGAACATCGAGGGCATTCAGCACGAGTTCACCGCAATTCCCGGGGTTATCGAGGACGTGACGGACATCGTCTTGAACCTCAAGCTCATCCGGCTGGCCATGACCACCGACGAGCCCCAGCGCCTCACCCTTTCGGTGAACAAGCAGGGCGTCGTTACGGCCGGTGACATCGGGGTCAATCAGCATGTCACAGTGCTCGAACCCTCGCAGCACATCTGCACCCTGTCCGAAGCGCGCGACCTCAAGATGGAGTTCGAAGTTCGCATGGGCAAGGGGTATGTGCCCGCGGACATGCACGAGGGCTTGAACACCGAGATCGGGCTCATCTCCCTCGACTCCAGCTTCACCCCTGTGAAGAAGGTGGCCTACACCATCGACCAGGCTCGTGTCGGGCAGATGACCAACTATGACAAGCTCATCATCGACGTCTGGACTGACGGGTCCGTGACTCCCGAGGATTCTATCGCCTACAGCGCGAAGATCCTCAAGGATCAGCTCTCGGTCTTCATCAATTTCGATGAAAAAGAGTCCGAGACGGAAGGTTCGCGCAGCGGCGACGACCACGACTTGAACCCGAATCTGTTCAAGTCCATCGATGAGTTGGAGCTTTCAGTGCGCGCTACCAACTGCCTTAAGAGCGCCAACATCGCTCTTGTGGGCGAACTGATGCAGAAGTCTGAGAACGAAATGCTCAAGACCAAGAACTTTGGCAAGAAATCCCTTGAGGAAATTCGCCGTGTTCTTGAAGACATGGGCCTCGACTTCGGCATGCGCATCGACAACTTCGAACTGAAATACCAGGAATGGCTGAAGAGGAAGCAGACCAATGAGGCATAGCAAAGGCGGAAAGAAGCTCGGGAGGACGTTCTCCCATCGCAAGGCCATGTTCCGCAACATGGCGCGGTCGCTTCTCACCTACGGTCAGATCAAGACCACCGAGACCAAGGCCATGGAGCTTCGCAAGGTTGCCGACAACCTCGTGACCCTGGGGCTTCGCAACGATCTGCATGCCCGCCGCCTGGCGTACAAGGTTTTAGAGAACCACCAGCTGGTGCAAAAGCTTTTCGACGAGATCGCTCCGCGTTTCAGTGGCGTGAATGGCGGCTTCACCCGTGTGTACAAGCTTGGCCTGCCCCGTGTTGGCGATTGCGCCCCCATGGCGGTTATCGAGCTTACCCGTCGCGAAGAAGCCGTTCAGGCTGCTCCCAAGACCGAGGCTGCGCCCAAGGTTGAAGAAGCGCCCAAGACTGAGGCCGCAACCAAGGCCAAGGCCGCTCCTAAGGCCAAGGCCGCCAAGGGCGAAGCTGCTCCCAAAGCCAAGGCTGCTCCTAAGGCCAAGGCCGCCAAGGCTGAAGAGACTCCTGAAGAGTAACGTGCTTGTTTCGTGTCCCCTCCGCGGGGCGGCTCTGCCGCCCCGCTTTTTTTTACGTGGCTATTGCCTTCGCTCCGCAATTTCCATACTTTATAGAAAGAATCTAGACTGTTGAGGAGGCTCGCCATGGCCAAACCTTACCACGATATGGACCTGATTACATTCCAGCGCCGGTTCGGAACCGAAAAGG